>JALWRY010000095.1 GCA_027080445.1 Thiohalobacter sp.
CGAAATTACTCCACTGCGTTCCATTCACAGCCTGCCGCGTACCGAAGGTACCCTGATCAAGGGGCTGGTTAATATACGCGGCGAACTGAAACTCTGTGTTTCACTGGGTGCGCTGCTGCAACTGGAAAAGTCCCATGAGGACTATGCCAGTGACCGTGAGATACATGAACGCATGGTATCCGTCACCTGGAATGAACAGAGCTTCGTTTTCCCCGCCAGTGAGGTACACGGCATTTATCATTATGGCGACGATGCGCTACAAGCCTCCCCGGCTACTGTATCCAAATCAAAATCCAGTTTCACCACCGGGGTCGTGCAATGGCAGAACCGGCATGTCGGCGTACTGGATACTGAATTGCTGTTCTACGCCCTGTCAAAAGGTTTGCAATGAGCGAGGATCTCGGCAATTTTTCCATGCTTGAACTGTTCCGCCTGGAGGTCGACAACCAGGCGGCCATACTCAACGATGGCCTGTTATCGCTGGAACAGCAAACCGATCAGGAGAAACAGCTGGAAGCCCTGATGCGCGCCTCACATTCCATCAAGGGCGCAGCGCGTATGGTGGATATCGATGCAGGCGTCAAGCTTGCACACGCCATGGAGGACTGTTTTGTCGCCGCGCAGCACGGTGAACTGGATTTGCAGGCCCACCAGATTGACCTGCTTCTGGAGGGCGTCGATCTGCTGGTCGCCATTTCAAAGGAAGAGGCAGACAGCGAACAACTGACCCGGATTACCGAAAAAATCACGCATATCGATACCTTCGAATCATCGACACCCACGGTTGTCGTGGAACCCGAACCCATAGCCGTTGAACAACCCTCCTGTAACGATGACACGCCGACCGCGGAAGCCCTGCCGCCTGCCGACAGCGAACCCGCGGCCAAACCGGAACCGGCGCCAACCGGCGGCGCATCGTCAGGCACTGACGAATCGGTTCGCGTTTCCGCCGAAAGCCTCAACAAGCTGGTGGGACTGGCCGGCGAAGTCCAGGTGGAATCACGCTGGTTACACCCGTTTGCCGACGCGCTGCAACAGATCAAGCATCGACAGGCAGAACTGATTGGTCTGCTGGATAACCTGAGCGGCAGCCTGCAGAATGCCAACAGCGATGAATACAGCCGGACCCTGGCAAGCGAAATCCACACCAAGGCAAACAGCTGCCGCCACCTGCTGTCCGACAGGCTGATCGAACTGGATGAATTCGACCGTCGCCTGCACGGACTGAGCAACCGCCTGCACAGCGAGGTCATTTCCAGCCGTATGCGGCCATTCTCGGACGCTACACGCGCCTACCCGCGTCTGGTGCGCGATGTTGCGCGTCAGCTTGGCAAGCGGGTTGAACTGAAGATCGAAGGGCTCAACACCCAGGTAGACCGCGACATTCTTGAACGTATCGATGCGCCGCTCAATCACCTGATACGCAACGCACTCGATCATGGTATCGAAACACCGGAACAGCGCCTTGCCGCCGGCAAGCCGGAGCAGGCAACCCTGACACTGACCGCTTCACACAATGCCGGCATGCTTTCGCTACAGGTGCAGGACGACGGCTGTGGCATTGATCTCGAAGCCCTGAGAAAGAAAATCGTCGCCCGCGGCATGGTCACGGAAGCCATGGCGGCCGAACTGTCCGAACCGGAGCTGCTGGAGTTCCTGTTCCTGCCGGGATTCTCGACACGCGAGGACGTCACCGAACTGTCCGGCCGTGGCGTCGGCCTGGATGTCGTCCATAGCACCGTACAGCAGATGCGCGGGGTGGCGCGCGCGACAACCGAGTACGGCAAGGGCACCTGCTTCCACCTGCAATTACCCATTACGCTTTCCATCGTCCGCGTGTTGCTGGTGGAAATCTGTCACGAACCCTACGCCATTCCGCTGGCGCGTATCGACCGTACCATGAAACTGGATACCAGCCGGATAGAATCGCTGGAAAATCGCCAGTACTTCACCATCGACAACCAGCATGTCGGCATTGTTTTCGCCAGCCAGGTCATTGGCTGCAATAACACGCCTGAAGCGGGTGACGAACTTTCCGTGGTTGTACTGGGTGAACGCCTGAATCGCTCCGGCCTGGTGGTAGACCGTTTCCTCGGTGAGCGCAGCCTGGTCGTGCATACGCTTGACCCGCGGCTGGGCAAGGTTCAGGACATCAGCGCCGCCAGTGTGCTGGAAAACGGCGAGCCCTGCCTGATTGTCGATGTCGACGACATGCTGCGCTCTATCGATATTCTTATCGCCGGCGGGCGGCTTGACCGTATCAGGGACAGTGAAGCAACGGCTGTCCACAACGGGAAACGCATCCTGGTGGTCGACGATTCCATCACCGTCCGTGAAGTCGAACGCAACATGCTCGCAAACCGCGGCTACAGGGTCGATGTAGCTGTCGATGGCATGGACGGCTGGAATGCTGTGCGAACAAATGACTATGACCTGGTGATCAGTGACATCGACATGCCGCGCATGAACGGTTTCGAGTTTGTCCGACTGATCAAACAGGATGAGCGGCTGTACAACATGCCCGTCATGATCGTGTCCTACAAGGACCGTGAGGAAGACCGTCAACGCGGGCTGGAAGCCGGCGCGGATTACTATTTAACCAAGGGAAGTTTCCACGATGAGACCCTGATTGACGCGGTAGTCGATCTTATCGGCGTGGCGGAGTAAACGAAGTACATGATACGTATTGCCATTGTGAATGACTCCATGATCGCCGTCGAAAGCCTGCGGCGTGTTGTCAGTGAAGTACCTGAATACCAGTTACTGTGGATTGCCCGTGACGGTGAAGATGCCGTGGCCCGCTGTGCACAACATTGTCCCGATATTATCCTCATGGACCTGGTGATGCCGGGGATGGATGGTATCGAAGCCACGCGCCGCATCTGCGCTGAACACGACTGCGCCATACTGGTCGTCACGGCCGTTATCGACGGTTATGCCGGGCGCGTATTCGACGCCATGGGTGCCGGTGCCATCGACGCCGTGAGCACCCCGGTACTGGGGTCCTCGGGCGATGCCGAGGGCGCCCACGCATTAATCCGCAAGATCAATGCGATTGCCACGCTGATGGCAGACAAACCGGTGCGCCAGACAGTCAACCGTGCGCCGCAGGTGCAAGGCGGTATCGCTGCGCCGGACGTACCGCTGATCGCGATCGGCGCATCCACCGGGGGGCCTGCCGCGCTGCGTGAAATACTGCAAAACCTGCCCACGGAGATGGGTGTTTCCATTGCCATCATTCAGCACGTGGACGAGCAATTCTCCGCCAGTTTCATCAGCTGGCTCAATGATTATGCGCCCTTGCCAGTACGCGCCGCGCAACCCGGCGATACCTTCCGTGCAAACGAAGTGCTGGTGTGCGGCCGCGAAGATCACCTGGTGATGACGAGAAACGGGACGCTCGATTACACCCCGCACCCGACCGAACTGGCGTACCGCCCGTCCGTTGACGTGTTTTTCGAAAGTCTTGCGAAATACCATAAAATACAGTCACTTGGGATTCTTCTCACAGGTATGGGCCGGGATGGTGCAAAGGGCCTGAAAATGCTCCGTGACCAGGATTGGCACACGATTGCTCAAGATCAGGCCAGCAGTGCCGTTTACGGTATGCCGAAAGCAGCAAAAGCGCTTGATGCGGCAGCAGAAATTCTGGCGCTGGGGGACATTGGACCAAGGCTGGTCCAATGGGCGAGTAAGGTAAAGGCGACAGCCTGACAAGGCTGGCCTGGGGGAACAGAGACCGGAATTACCATGGATAGCAACGACACAGTCAGCGATAAGCCAACCGACGGGAACCGGTGGGCGATTGTACTCCTTGTCGACGACCAGCAAATGGTCGCTGAGGGTATACGGCGCATGATCGCTGAGGAGCCGGATATCGAATTCCATTATTGCGCCGATCCCAAACAGGCGGTTCAGCAAGCCGTCGAAGTGAGCGCGACGGTCATACTGCAGGACCTCGTCATGCCGGATGTCGATGGCCTGACCCTGGTGCGTTTCTACCGCAACAACCCGGCCACGAGCAACATCCCTGTCATTGTGCTGTCCAGCAAGGATGACCCCAACATCAAGAGCGAGGCTTTCTCTCACGGGGCAACCGATTACCTGGTGAAATTGCCGGAAAAAATCGAACTGCTGGCGCGTATCCGCGCCCATGCCAGGAGCTACCTTGCCCACAAGGAACGTGACCAGGCCTTCACCGCACTGAGAAAGATGCAGGCACAGCTGGAAACCATGAACGACGAGCTGGCACGCAGCAACCAGGAACTGCAACGCCTGTCATCGCTGGACGGATTGACCGGCGTCGCCAATCGTCGTCAGTTTGACGAAACCCTGGAACAGGAATGGCAACGTGCGAGCCGCACCAATATGCCCTTGTCGCTGGTCTTTGCCGATATCGACTTCTTCAAACGCTACAATGACCACTACGGCCACCAGGCCGGTGACGATGCGCTGAAGAAAGTGGCTACTGTACTGAAACAATCGGTACACCGGCCCGCCGACCTGGTTAGCCGTTACGGTGGTGAAGAGTTCGTGATGATATTGCCCGATACCCTGCAGGATGGCGCCGTGGCCGTGGCCGACAAGGTGTTGCAGCGTGTCCGGGACCTGAATATCCCTCACAGCAACGCCGAAGACAATGACCGGGTCACCCTCAGTATTGGCGTCGCCACACTGAACCCGAAGGAAGACCAGAAGCCTGAAATCCTTATTGAGGCAGCCGACAAGGCGCTGTACCGGGCCAAGGAAACCGGCCGCAACCATGTCGAATCCACGCTCCCCGAAGAAGTCGAAAAAAAACAACGCGCCAGCGTCTGACAGGTTAGAAACACACCCCTCAATCCGTGTATCATGTGCGCCTGTTGTATCAGGAGTGCGCCATGACGTTTGTAGTAGGTGAAAACTGTATCAAGTGCAAATACACGGATTGCGTCGAGGTCTGTCCGGTTGACTGCTTCCACGAAGGCCCGAACTTCCTGGTCATCGACCCGGAGGAATGTATCGATTGCACCCTGTGTGAACCGGAATGCCCCGCCGAAGCCATCTTCCCCGAAGATGACCTGCCGGAAGGCCAGGAGGCGTTCCTGCAGCTGAACGAGGAACTCGCGCAGCAATGGCCGGTGATCACCCAGCAAAAAGACCCGCCGCCTGACGCCGATGACTGGCTGGGCAAGCCGGACAAACTCAAACTGCTGGAACGTTGACCGCCTGCCAGCTTGTTCCGTTCAGCGAAGACCCGCTTGCCGTCACCGCGCAGCGGGTCCTCGAACACTACCGCGACAGCCTGCCCGACCTGAGCCATTGCCGGATTCTGCTACCGGATACGCAATGCGCCCCGGCATTGCGCGCCGCCCTGCTGCAACAGGCCGAAGCGCTGGGTTATCCCGCACTGCTTGGCCCGCACATTGACACGCTGGCCAGCTGGCTGTCACGCGCAGCGCCGCCGCGCAAAACGGTTCTCGACCGTCCCGCGCGTGAACTGATTCTTGCCGAAGCTCTGCGCGCCAGCCAATCACTCTACGCCGATACCGACCCCTGGCTGCTGGCCGATGAACTGCTTGCGCTGTTCGATGAAATGACCCGTGCCGAACAGCCGCCGGATGATGACTTCGAAGTCTTTCGGCACCGCTTGCAACAGGCTTACGGTCTGCGTCAGCCCAACGCCACGCTGCAACGGGAAGCCTGGATGCTGCACACCCTGTGGCGCGCCTGGCGCGAGCAACTGGACGCCGGGCAGTTGACCGACCCGGCCAGCGCACTGCGCCAGCAGCTGGATGACAGTGCAGGCCTGGCCGACGGCGAGGTTCTCTGGCTGGTCGGCTTCACCCGCTTCAGCCCCGCGGAAATCCGCTGGTTGCGTGAACGCCTGCAACACGGGCAGGCGCGCCTGATCCTGCACGGTGGCGCCGAAGGCGAAGGCTATCATCCCCACGCCCCGATCCAGGCCCTGTTGGCCCAGCTGGGCCTGGACGCCGCGGATAACACGGCAACGGGTCATGCCGGTGACGCCTTCATCGACGCACTGTTCGGCGACCCGGCACAGCACCTGCGCGCGCGCGCCACGCATTTCCGCGAGCAGGGTCACAGCGATCCGTTTGCACAACGACTCCATACCTTTTGCGCCGACGACCCCGAACAGGAGGCGCAGGCCGTGGCCCTGCAGGTGCGTCGCTGGCTACTCGACAGGCCCAGGGCGCCTGTCGCGATTATCACCGGTGACCGGCGACTGGCGCGGCGCGTCCGCGCCCTGCTGGAAAACTCGCAGATACCGCTCGATGACGCCGGCGGCTGGGCCTTGTCCACCACCAGCGCCGCTGCCTTGCTGGAACGCTGGCTGGAAACGATCGAAGAGGATTTCGCCTGCGCACCGTTACTGGATGTCCTCAAGTCACCCTTCCTGTCTCACCGGCAACGCGATGAACACCTTGCCCGGGTACGACGCCTGGAACAGGACATCATCCTGCACGAAAATATCGCCCGCGGACTGGACCGCTACCGCGAGCACCTCGACCGGCGCAGTGCGCGCCTGCCCGCCTGGGGCGAGCTGTCGAAACAGGCCCTGCACGCGCTACTCGATCACCTTGAACAGGCCGCCAGGCCGTTACTGGCGTTGCAGGACGGCGCGTATCCCGCCAGTGACTTCCTCGCTGCCCTGGATGAGAGTCTGGTTGCGCTGGGCGCGCACGAGGCCCTGCAGGAGGATGACGCCGGGCAATGCGTGCTGGCCCTGCTTGAATCGCTGCACAACGCCGGCCGCTTCAGTTCCGTTAGCCTCAGCTGGCGTGAATTCCGCGACTGGCTGGGCCGCAACCTGGAACGCGCCAACTACCAGCCCCCCGACAGCGGCAGCCCGGTGCGCCTGCTGACCCTGGAACAAAGCCGGTTGCAACACTTCGACGCCGTGGTGCTGGCCGGTTGCAACCGTGACCAGTTGCCGGGCAAACCGGGCGCACAGGCTTTTTTCAACCAGCGCGTACGCAGTGAACTGGGCCTGTCCACCTGGTCGCAGACGCTGGCGGAACGCCTGCATCACTTCTGCCGCGCCCTGCTCAGCGCCGACCGGGTACTATTGACCCGTCATCGCGAACAGGACGGCGAACCGGTTGCGCCGAGCCCGTGGCTGGAACTGCTGGATGTGTTCTATCGCAACGCCTGGGAGAAATCCCTGCAGGACCCGACGCTCGGCGCCCTGTTGAAGCAGCCGCAATCCCGTCCTGCCACACCGGACGACAGGCCATTGCCGGGCACCACCCGGCGACCCGCACCGGCCGCCGACCCGGCGTTATTACCCACACAATGGTCGGCGTCGACCCACCAGCGGCTGGTCGACTGCCCCTACCGTTTCTTTGCCGCCGACGCACTGCGCCTGAAGCCCCCGGAAGAAATCACCGAGGCGCTCAGCAAGGCCGACTATGGCTCACTGGTGCACCGCATCATCCAGGCCTTCAACAGCAACATCCGCGAACTGCCCGGCCCCTGGCAAGGCCCGCTCGATACGGCCCGGCGCGACGATGCCCTGGCGCTGCTCAAGCTCATCAGCCTGAATGTCTTCAACCCCGCCATGCGCGAGAGCTTCGAGGCGCGTAGCTGGTACCGGCAATGGTGCGCAGTGATGCCCGCGTATCTCGACTGGGAAATCGACCGCCGCAGCGTGTGGCCGCAGCGTGAAACAGAAATCAGTGTCGAGCTGAACCTGACCGATACCCTGCGCGTAGGGGGACGTATCGACAGGCTGGATCGTAACCGCGAAGGGGCTGCACTGCTGGACTACAAAACCGGTACACCGCCTTCACCACAACAGGTTCAGGACGGCGAGGCGGTACAACTGCCCAGCTATGCGCTGGCCGTAGACGATGTCACCCGGCTTGACTGCCTGAAAATCGACAAGGCGGCGGTAAAACCGGTCAGCTGCGCCGATAGCGAAACCCTGGAGACACTGTTGCCCGCGCTGCGTGAACGCCTGCTTGCACTGGACAGCGCCCTGCATCAACACGCGCCGCTGCCGGCCTGGGGCGATGAGGCAAGCTGTCGCTGGTGCGAATTCGACGGCGTTTGCCGTCGCGCCATGTGGCAGCAACAGGAAGCAGATGATGACTGAAACCCCGCTCGCAACCGACCCCCGCCACAGCTTCAGCGTGCTGGCCTCCGCCGGCACCGGCAAGACCTGGCAACTGGTGGCGCGGCTGCCGCGACTGTTATCGTCCGGCGCCGC
>JALWRY010000096.1 GCA_027080445.1 Thiohalobacter sp.
TCCTTGAACAAGGCCGCCATGCCAGAAGAATTGTCCTTCCGCGATGCGGTTTTGACTTCGATACTGATCAGTCTGCGGCCTTGTTCAAGGACAAAGTCCACTTCGTGCGGACTTTGACGCCAGTAGTACAGATTGATATCTGGTTTGCCTGTATTAAACAAGTGCGCTCCGACCGTACTTTCAACCAATCTGCCCCAGAATGACCGGTCCGCTTGGGCTTCTTCGAAGCTATATCCAGAATTTACTGCCATGAATGACGTATTGAGTACGTTAAGCTTTGGGCTGGAGCTCCTGCGGCGGTGCTGCCGTCCCGCGTACTTCTGGAGCCCTGTCAGGAGACCGGCGTTCGAGAGCAGATCAAGATAATGTGCCAGGGTTGTTGTGTTCCCTGCATCCTGTAGTTGTCCCTGCATCTTGGTGTAGGACAGTATTTGACCCGAATAGCTGCTTCCGATCTCAAAGGCGCGTTTAAGTAAAGCAGGTTTGTCCACGCGGGTCATCGAGAGAATATCTCTTTCGATATTTGGTTCGATAAGCGAAGAACGAACGTATTCGCGCCAGCGTGGTTCGTCGCAGATGCGATGGGCAGCTCCCGGGTACCCACCGAAATATACATAACTCGGCAGATCAAATCCGAATGCGCCTACCATTTCACGCAAAGACCAGTGATTGACGCGAATCAATTCAAAACGCCCGGCCAGACTTTCCGTAAGTCCCTGCTGCATAAGCAATGGTGCGGAACCGAGAATGACGACATGTAATGTACGGCCAGCAGCTCGGTCGGCATCCCAAAGGCCTTTGACCGTGTCCGACCACTTGGGAATTTTCTGTATCTCATCCAGTACCAGCAAAAAGCCGCGCTTGGAATGATCAGCAGTCCTGCGAGCATCCTCCCACACTCGCGTCAGCCACTTAGCGTCACGGTTGCCAGTGATGGAAGTAGTCTGTTCCTGTTCGTCGAACGACAGCGTGGGGCCGCTTGGTTCGGGTTCGTCAACTGAGACGTAACGACTTTTCAGGCTGACTTGGTCAAGAGCTTGCCGGACAAGAGTCGTCTTCCCGGTCTGGCGCGGGCCGGATATGACAATCAGCCGCTCTGGCGGCTCTGCTAAGCGAGCCAGAAGGATGGCAACTTGGTGGCGCTGGTAACCCGGCATGTATATATATTACTCAGCTGAGTAAAAATACTCAAAGTAGTTATTTACAGGGGCTGAATGGGGACGGTTTCCAGCGCAAAATAGCTATATTTTACTTGCGTAAACTTATCAATTGATAAATAATTGTTGCCAATGGTCGCTAACCATCAAGGAGTGATTCTGTGTCTATCCAGGATGTCCGGGATTTCCTGCTGGAGTTCAAGCGGGTGGCCACGGGCGGCAGCGGAATCGATATTGTACCCCGGGCAGAAACCCGGCCAACGCTTGCACGGCTTGGACTGACCAAGGCCAACTTGGAAGAGATCCTGCTGGAGTTGTCGGTAACAGATTACTGTCAGGGACCGAAGCCCGACCGGGATCGTCCGGGCAACTTATGGATCTTTGGGCGCGAGATTGAAGGGCATGAGGTTTACATCAAGTTGAAGGTGGCGCAGGTTGGAGATAAACGGATCGCAAAATGTATCTCGTTTCATATCGCCAAATTTCCACTGAAGTACCCGCACAGGTAATGGGGCTTAAACGGCCAGTGGAGGAATTGTCATGAAAGGTATTTGCCCAAATTGCGAGAAAGAAACCGAACTTGAAGTTATCCGCGCCACGGAAGTGGTTGAGGTACGGGGCGAGCCTATCGAGGTTGACGCCGAATTTTTCAAGTGTACGGAGTGTGGGACGGATTTCGAGAATACTCGTGGACCGGATGCGCTTGTGCTTGCCTACCGGGAGTATCGCCGCCGCCACGATATGCTCCAGCCCGAGCAAATTCGTGACTGGCGCAAACAATATGGGCTGACCCAGAATGAGTTGAGCAAAATCCTTGGATGGGGTGGCGTGACCTTGAGCCGCTACGAGAATGGTGCATTACATAGTGAAGCGCATGAGAAGATCCTGCGGCTTGCTATGGAGCCCCATAATTTGAGGAAGCTCATTGAGGAAGCGCCGGATGCGCTCCCCGAGGACAAGCGCGAACGGCTCCTGGGAGAGCTGCATGCGGCTGATGAGGAAGCCTGTTCCTTTGAGCGGCTTTTCGAGGAGCGTTTCGGGCAATATGCCCCTGATGAATTCAGTGGTTTCCGCAGATTGGACTGGCGGAAACTGTTTAACGCAATTATTTATTTTTGCTCGGAAGGACAGCCCAAGACGAAACTGAATAAATTGCTCTTTTATGCAGATTTCAAGCATTTTAAGGAATATTCGGTTTCCATTACCGGCGCGCGCTACGTCCATCTTCAGTACGGGCCGGTGCCGGATGACTACGATTATTATTTTGCCGAATTATCACGTGAGCAGTATCTGGCGGTTGAGGAAGAAATTATTGGGGCTTACACAAGCTTTAAATGTGTGGCTCGTACCGAGCCTGATTTACGCGCATTTGAACAAACCGAGCGGCATGTTCTGGAAGAAGTCTTCAAACATTTTCGTGAGTTTGGTTCTGTGAAGATTATGGAATTCTCGCATGAAGAAACCGCCTATGCGGCGACGACGGAAGGGGAGCGTATTTCATATCTTTATGCAAAGGATTTGAGAATATAAATTAGGTGGTGCCCGCTGCATTTTTTTCTGCAGCATGAGGTGTGTTGCCCAAATTGAACAGGGGGCAATCCCGTTCTCACAGCGGCAGGCTGAAACCTGTCACTTGCTGAAAGGAGACTTGCAATGGCTTGTAGTCGTAAACCCCGCCAAGTGCGGAGTGGCAAGAAGCCTGGGCCGAAGACTGTGCCTGTCCGCGGACATAAACGGTCCAAGCCCGGTAAGTGTCGCTAGGTAACTAGCGGCGGCGGTGGGCGCCACCGCTTAGTCGATTTGCGGCTACATCTCGTGTGTAGGAACTGGAGAGATGGGGCGAAAGAACTGCATACTCGGTTCTGGTTTCCTAGGCCCCGTTGATTGAATCGGTGCGACGCGGACTCAAATTGCTGAGCAATTACGCCAGATTTACGCCTACGCCAAACCTACGCCACGCATAGATAACTATTTGTTTATAAATGGTGTTCGATTCCGGCCCCGGGCACCAACTTTTCCAACCCATCCTCCCAGTACATGCGTTATGCACGCGAAGTCCGCATCCGGGAAAAATTCCCGTTTTATCCCGGGTATTCCTTGTCAGCACAGGCGATTTGTCAGCCAACAAACTAACATGGTCGAAATAATTTACATCAGCATTTCATATTTGACTGCTGGCATGATGTTGTTAAAGAGCATAAAATAGCTCGCCGAACACCATGGAAATCGCTGTGGAAGTCCGGTATACCGGGGTATTCTGAAACAGGTCGGTTTTAAAGGCTTGACGGAATATTTTACACAGCTTGCTGAATGAGCTGTTAACCCATTGATTTTCTGGTGTTTTGGCCAAGAATGTTGTCCGGGTGACCGTGGTGGGTGTGGATTAAAATCGCTGCCCGATCCGGAATACAGCCATATATAACAATATGATGGGGAGTTGGCGTGAATAAGAAAAGGTTTCCTGGCGGGCCATTGACAGGCCTGCACCAGCGCTGCCGTATGGCGCTGTGGCTGTATCGATCAGGAATGTAAGGGCGCAATCATGGCCACGGCAAGATTTTTCCGGCATTCGACGCAGTTTTTCCAGCACTATATTCCCACCGAATTCATTATCCTCGGTATTTTCGAGTTTGCTGCGTTGATCGCCGCATTTTATATGGCGGTTGAACTCAGGTTTGCGGGTGGACATTGGCCAAAAGATTTTGGGCCGGTTTTTCCCAAGGCGCTTGTTTTTGCGCTCATCATCCAGATGAGTCTGATCGCCATGGCGGGCTATCAACGTCATTCCCAGGACACCATCGAACATATGGCCCTGCGCGTTGCGGGCAGTATGGTACTGGGCATGGTGCCGTTGGGCCTTGTTTACTACCTGTTTCCCCAGTTTGTGCTGGGTCGTGGCGGTGTGGCAATTGCGGTTCTGTTTGGATTTTTGCTGATCGTCATTACCCGGGTGTTTTTCAAGCGCATCGAGGATGACCGCGACCTTCGGGTCAAGGTACTGGTCCTTGGGGCGGGGGAGACAGCTGACCTGGTTCAGAATGCCCATCGATCCGGTGAGCTCAGTGGCCTCAACATCGTGGGTTATGTGCCTATGCCCGGTGATCGGGAAGGTAAAGAAAAAGACCCTGTGCTGGCACTCGATACGCCGCTCATCGAGTTTGTGGAAAAGGCCAGGATCGATGAGATCGTCCTGGCAGCGGATGATCGTCGCAAGGGCTTGCCTGTCCAGGACCTGCTGGACTGCAAGATGAGCGGTGTTGAAGTGCTGGACCTGCTGACGTTCTTTGAGCGTGAAGCCGGCAAGATCCGGCTGGATATCATGAATCCAAGCTGGCTGTACCTGTCTGATGGCTTCAGGGAAAGCACCTTTGCCCGTCTGGGCAAACGATCGTTTGACCTGGCGCTGTGTCTCCTGTTGTTACCACTGGCACTGCCGATAATGGCTGTTATCTCGATTGTCAGTCTCGTGGACAGTTCATTCAGGGAACCGGTGCTGTATCGCCAGACCCGTGTCAGTGAAAACGGTAAACTTTTCACGATATACAAGTTCAGGAGCATGTGCTCCGAAGCGGAAAAAGATGGTGTCGCACGCTGGGCGGAAAAGAATGACCCCCGTATCACACGCCTCGGCGCCGTTCTGCGGAAGTGCCGGCTGGACGAACTTCCCCAACTGTTCAATGTACTGAAAGGTGATATGAGTTTTGTCGGGCCACGCCCCGAGCGCCCCGAGTTTGTCGAGCAACTGGCGGCTTCCATACCTTATTACAACGAGCGTCACCGGGTTAAGCCGGGGCTGACCGGGTGGGCGCAAATTTGCTATTCCTACGGCGCATCCGAAGAGGATGGGCTCGAGAAGCTGCAGTACGACCTGTATTACGTCAAAAACTACAGCATTATGATCGACCTGCTTATCCTTCTGCAGACGGCCGAAGTGGTCCTGCTTGGGAAAGGGGCGCATTAACCGCTTTAGTAAATACCTCAGGGGTCGAAAACTGTTGAGGTTAAATGAGTTATGTCATTTTTTAGAGATGTTCAGGAATGATGGTGTCGCCAATGAAACTGACAAGAAACGTTTTTTTGCTGATTGCAGCCGTGTGGATGCTGGCAGCCTGCTCGAGTCACTATGTGTCGATGGAAGCAGCCACCCCGGACACGGGGTCTCCCGAATACCTGATTGGCCCGGGCGATACCCTGCAGATCTTTGTCTGGGGTAATGCGGACCTGTCAGCGACTGTGCCGGTTCGACCGGATGGTCGTATTACGGTGCCCCTGGTGGAAGACCTGGTCGCAAGCGGCAAGACCTCATCCCAATTGGCCCGTGAACTGGAAGTGCATCTGTCGAAGTACGTCAAGAACCCGGTGGTTTCCGTGGTGGTAACCGGTTTTGTCGGACGCTACAGCGAACAGATACGGGTGGTCGGTCAGGCAACCGAGCCGAAAATGCTGCCTTACCGGGCGAACATGACATTGCTGGATGTCATGATCGAAGTCGGTGGTCTTACCGAGTTTGCGGCAGGAAACCGGGCCAGTATCGTGCGCACAACGAATGGGGAGCAGAAGCAATTCAAGGTTTACCTGGATGACCTGATCAAGGATGGCGATATTTCCAGAAATGTGAAGATGTACCCCGGGGATGTGCTGATTATTCCCGAGGCATGGTTCTAGCGGCCGGGATAAGGTAGATGATCGAACTGCTTGAAAAAGTCTGGACGGCGCTCTGTGGTATATGGAAGTACCGCTGGTACACCTTGTTGACAGCATGGCTGATTGCGGTGGCCGGCTGGTATCACATATACAAGATACCCAATGTCTACCAGGCGAAAGCCAGGGTTTATGTGGATACCGATTCGGTACTGAGACCACTGATGCGGGGTATGACGATCGATACGGATATCAACCAGCGCCTGCGCCTGATGTCCCGTACCCTGTTGACGCGGCCCAAGCTGGAAAAGCTGGCCAAAATGTCCGGACTCGTCGAGCCTGGCAGTACGCAGGCACATATTGATGCTGTGGCCAACAAACTCCGGGGGACAATCAAGTTACTGGGAGAAAAACGTCAGGCAAACTTTTATTCGATCACCTATAAAAACGAGAATGCGCAAATGGCGCAGAAAGTGGTCAGTTCACTGATCGATATCCTGGAAGAAACGACGCGTGGACAGGATCGTCAGGATGCCAGTAATGCGCAGACTTTCCTGTCGAAGCAGGTGGCCGACTATGCGAAACGACTGGATGAAACCGAGGACAAGTTAAAAGCGTTCAAGCGAAAGAACGTGGAAGTCCTGTCCAATATGGGCGACGGGTATTTCCAGCGCCTGTGGACGAATAAAAATGAACTGGAGCAAGCCAGGCTACAGCTCAAGGAAGCCATGAAGCGGCGTGATGAATTACGCCGTCAGGTGATGGGGGAGGAGCCGGTCTTCGGGTTTGGCGCCGGGGGTGAATTCCAGTATTCGAGCCAGAACCCTTACGATACCAAGATCGCCGAACTGGAAGAAAAAGAATCCGAACTGTTGTTGCGCTATACGGATCAGCATCCGGATGTCAAGAGTATCAGACAGACCATCGCAGACCTGAAACGGAAAAAACAGGCGCAGGTAGCAATCACCCCGCAGGTTCCGACCACCCAGCCGCTTGAGGTTAACCCGATTTATCAGCAGTTGAAGGTGTCACTCGGTGAAGCGGAAGCGGATGTAGTATCGCTCAGGGTGCGTGTGAAAGAGTATGAGTCCAGGGTGGCCAGGCTGAAAACACTGGTAGATTCTGTACCTGAGATTGAAGCTGAACTGGCTCGTCTCAACAGGGATTATGAGAACAACAAGAAGCAGTATGACCAACTTCAGGCAAGACTGGAAACTGCAAAAATGTCCCAGGAGGTTGAGCAGTCCGGCGACGGGGTGAAAATCGAGTTGATTGAGCCGCCGATGGTACCCGGGAAGGCGACCGGCCCGAACCGTTTACTGCTGAACAGTGTCGTCCTGGTTGGTGGCATAGGAACCGGTATTGCACTTGCGTTGTTGCTGACACAATTGTTCCCCGCTGTCTACGATCAACGGACACTGCGACAGGTCACAGGTTTGCCGGTTTTTGCGGAGATATCGCGTGTACTGACACGGGAGCAGAAGATGAGAAGCCATATCCAGCTGGGCGCTTTCATGTCGTCTGTCATATTACTGCTGGTCGCCTATGGCGCCGTGTTGCTGGTTGAAACGAAAGGGGTGGGCGCAGGCTATAAACTGGCCTATGCGATGGTGACGGGCTTATGACGAGCATAGAAAAAGCACTGGGGCGCCTGGAGGAATCAGGTGGAGAAAAGAACGGCCTGTTCAAGTCGGGGGATGAGACAGTATCGACCACTCCTGACACGCCGTCCGAGGCGCCGTCTGTCCGGAAACGTTCCCGAAAGTCGGTATACAAGCTGAATCTGGGCGAGCTTGAGCGTGCCGGCATTATCACGCCCAATTCACATCGAACCAATGTTTTTGAAGAGTACCGAATACTGAAACGCCCGGTTCTGATGAACGCGTTTGGCGGTGGTGCAGCGCCCGTTGATAACGGGAACCTGGTGATGGTGACCAGCGCTTCACCCGGTGAAGGGAAGACCTTCACGGCGGTTAACCTCGCGATGAGCATGGCCATCGAACTGGATACTACGGTGTTGCTTCTCGATGCCGATGTGATTCGGCGCACCATGACACACATGTTCAACCTGCAGAATGAGCCGGGTTTGATCGATGTGCTCCTGGACAAGGAAAAGGATCTTTCCGAAGTCATCATCCCGACAGATATCGACAAACTGAGACTGATGCCGGCAGGGCGCACACACCCGAACTCAACGGAATTGTTGTCCAGTAGCCAGATGAAAAAGCTTGCCCTGGATCTTGCAAAACGGTACCCGGACCGGGTAGTGCTTTTCGATGCGCCACCACTGCTGGCGACGACAGAGGGTCGGGCGCTTGCTGACCTGGCCGGACAGATTCTCATTGTTGTTGAAGCCGGGAAGACAACGCAAAGTGCAATCAAGGAAG
>JALWRY010000097.1 GCA_027080445.1 Thiohalobacter sp.
AACTGAAAGCCTCCGAGCTGGATGTGTATCGGGGCGACCGGGGCCGCAAGGGCAGGAAACTCCCGCGTGGTTTACAGCGCGTCGACCGGGCTTACGCGGACTGAAGCGGCAGTTTTTTCAGTGCGCCGGCGGCGGCGGGCGGGTAGAATGGCGCCCGTTCATTTTTCAGCCAGGAAAAGTTTCTATGTCCCTGATTCGTCCCTTTGCCGGCCTGCGGCCGGTGCCAGAACGCGCCAATGATGTGATTGCGCCGCCTTATGATGTACTCAACAGCGAGGAAGCCCGCGAGCGCGCCAGTGGTCGGCCGCTGAGTTTCCTGCATATCTCCAGGGCGGAAATCGATCTGCCGGAGGGGACTGATCCGTATGACCCGGCCGTGTATGCCAAGGCCGCAGAGAATCTGCACAAGCTGGTAGCTGATGGCGTACTCAGGCGCGAGGACAAGCCAGTCTATTACGTGTATCGCCTGACCATGGGGGATCATGTACAAACCGGGCTGGTGGCCGCCGCCTCGGTGGCTGACTACGACAGCAACCGGATCCGCAAGCACGAGTTCACCCGTCCCGCCAAAGAGGATGACCGGGTACGCCAGATCGAGGCGCTGAATGCGCAGACCGGCCCGGTACTGCTGGCCTATCGCTCACAGGATGATATCGATGCACTGATCGCCTCGGTGACCGACACCCCGCCGGAATACGACCTGGTTGCCGATGACGGCATCAAGCACGCCTTCTGGGTGCTCGACGACCCGGCTGTCATCAAAAAGCTGACGGAAGGGTTTGATGCCATGGAAGCAATCTATATTGCCGACGGACACCATCGTTCGGCGGCAGCATCGCGCATCGCGGCCAGCAAGAACGGGCCGGAAGATGCCATGAGCCGTTACTTCCTGTCGGTTATCTTCCCGCACAATCAGATGAAAATTCTGGATTACAACCGCGTGGTGAAAGACCTGAACGGGCTGGACGAGACATCATTCCTGGAAAAGGTCGCCGGGGCTTTCGATGTCAATTCGTCAGCACAGCCAGTGGCGCCGGGACAGCCGGGTGAGTTTGGCATGTACCTGAATGGCCAGTGGTATCGCCTGAACGTACACCCGGACCGGATTCCTGCCGATCCCGTGGCGCGCCTCGATGTCAGCCTGCTGGCCGACAATCTGTTGCAACCCGTGCTGGCAATCAGTGATCCGCGCACCGACCCGCGTATCGACTTTATCGGCGGTATTCGTGGCCTGGGTGAGCTGGAAAAACGCGTCGACAGCGGTGAAATGGCCGTGGCGTTTTCAATGTTTGCT
The DNA here is from genome assembly GCA_027080445.1 of Thiohalobacter sp. GTDB lineage: Bacteria > Pseudomonadota > Gammaproteobacteria > DSM-19610 > DSM-19610 > Thiogranum. The sequence continues at coordinate 1,295 of JALWRY010000097.1, forward strand.
ACCACCATGGAAGACCTGATGGCCGTGGCGGATGCCAATGCAGTGATGCCCCCCAAGTCGACCTGGTTTGAGCCGAAGCTGGCCGACGGGCTGGTATCGCACGTGCTCGACTAGGCGACTTCTCCGGTGAAATCGTAGCTGAGGGTTTCGCTCGGCTCCTGCAGGAAATTGCCCTGGATGTAGTTGATACCGCTTTGCCAGAGTACGGCCAGGCTGTGTGCATCCTGCACGTATTCGGCGATGCACTGTTTGTTCATTGAGTTGGCGGTGTCGAGGATGGATTTAACCATTGCCTGGTTGTCCGTGTCGGAGGCCAGGTTGTGGATGAAAGAGCCATCGATCTTGAGGAAATCAACCGGCAAATGTTTGAGCAACTGGAAGGAGTTCGGACTGGTACCGAAGTGTTCCAGCACCAGTTTGCAGTGTAGTCCCTGCAGTGTTTTGACAAAACCCTTGGCTTGCTTCAGGTGTTGTGACGCCGCTTTTTCCGACAACTCGAAAACCAGCGCATCACCGGGCAGGCGATGCTCTTTCAGGCTGTCGTGGATAAACGGGACCAGGGATTCATCCATCAGGGTCTGTGCGCATATCTTGATAAAGAACTGTGTATCGGTGCCCTGTGCGCGGTGTTCTGTCAACGCCTTGATGGCATGCTCGATGACCCAGTGATCGATTTCTGCAACCTGGCCGGTCTGCTCGGCGATCGGCAGAAA
>JALWRY010000098.1:0-5262 GCA_027080445.1 Thiohalobacter sp.
GCAAGCACGGCCAGGTTCTCGCGGTATGGCGATGGCTGGATAGTTAGACAGTATTCGAGCCGCTGTGCCAAGGCCAGGTTGCGGGCTTTCAGGGTATCCAGCAGGCGACCGGGGTGGTGTTGCCGGCAGCGCGCAGCAGCCGTTTGCAGTCGCGCATGCCGTTGTGCGAACTGTTGTTGCAGGCTGCGTTCAAGGCGCTGCTCCAGTTCGTCGAGGCGTTGCGCCTGTTGTTCAAGGCGGCGTCCCGGGTGGTGCTGTGAGAGACGGCGCATCAGCCAGCCGAACTGTTCGCGCCGGCGTTGCAGGCGTTGAACGAGTTGTTGCCGGAGTCGTGTGGCGAGTTGACGCAGGCGTGCCGCCAGTTCCTGGCGGTCAGGGCTGAGTAATTCGGCAGCGGCCGACGGGGTGGCGGCACGGGCGTCGGCAACAAAATCGCTGATCACCACATCGACCTCGTGGCCAACTGCCGATACCACGGGGCGGGTGCAGGCGGCGACAGCGCGGGCGACCTTCTCTTCGTTGAACGGCCACAGGTCTTCCAGCGAGCCGCCGCCACGCGTCAGCAGCAGGACATCGCACTCGCCGCGCGCATCGGCTGTGCGTATGGCCGCAACAATATCCTCCGCCGCGCCTTCCCCCTGTACCCGGGTGGGGTAGATCACTACCGGAAGGCCGGGAAAGCGGCGCTTCAGCACCGTCAGCACGTCACGGATGGCCGCGCCGCTGGGCGAGGTAATCACACCGATGCAATGGGGCAGGTCGGGAAGGGCCTGTTTGGCGGCTTCGTCAAACAAGCCCTCGTTAAACAGCTTTGTTTTCAGGGCCTCGAAAGCGCGCCGCAGGGCGCCATCCCCGGCTTCTTCCATCTGGTCCACGATCAACTGGTAGTTCCCGCGCGCCTCGTAGAGGCTGACCTGGGCGCGCACCAGCACCTGGGCGCCATTTTCCGGGCTGAAGCGCAGGCGCAGGGCGCGATTACGGAACAGCGCGCAGCTGACCTGGGCTTTGGCGTCCTTGAGAGTGAAATACAGGTGACCGGAGGCCGGGCGGGCGAGGTTGGAGATTTCGCCTTCCACCCACAGGCGGGCGAGGCCGGTTTCGAGGAGTTCACGGGCTTCGCGGTTGAGGCGTGAGACGGTAAAGATGTCACGGCTTGGGCTTGTCATTGGGGCATTTTAGCGTATTCACTGAAATGGCGTTTGGCCCGACCGGATTTTCCGGTCACAGACAAGGATTTATCCGGTTTACCCGCGGGCGTCCGGAACCTATAATTGACCGCTTCATTTCCGACCCGACCACGGTGCCTGCATGCTGCGCATTACCGAACACGCCCTGACTTTCGACGATGTCCTGCTTTTACCTGCCCATTCGGCGGTGATGCCCAGGGATGTCGGCCTGAAAACGCAGTTGACGCGCGAGATTGCGCTGAATATCCCGCTGATTTCAGCGGCTATGGATACGGTGACCGAGGCCAGGCTGGCGATTGCCATGGCGCAGGAGGGCGGGATCGGTGTCGTCCACAAGAATATGACCATCGCGCAGCAGGCCGCACAGGTGCGGCAGGTGAAGAAGTATGAGAGCGGGGTGATCCAGGACCCGATCACGGTTTCGCCGGACGCCAGCATCCGCGAAGTGCTGGAACTCACCCGGCAGCACGGCATTTCTGGGGTGCCGGTGGTGGAAGGCGACAAGCTGGTGGGCATTATCACCAACCGCGATACCCGTTTCGAAACACGTTTCGATGCGCCGGTCGCCACGGTCATGACCGGTGGCGACAAACTGGTTACCGTCAAGGAAGGCGCCGAGCGGGATGAAGTGATACGTCTGCTGCACCAGCACCGTATTGAAAAAGTGCTGGTGGTGGATGACGCCTACCGCCTGCGCGGCCTGATTACGGTGAAAGATATCCAGAAGGCCAGTGACAAGCCCGATGCCTGCAAGGACGACCAGGGCCGTCTGCGCGTGGGCGCGGCAGTGGGTGTCGGCGAGGGGACGGATGAGCGTATCGACGCGCTGGTTGCCGCCGGGGTCGATGTGGTAGTGGTCGATACCGCGCACGGCCATTCGCAGGGCGTGCTGGATCGCGTCAGCTGGGTACGCAAGCACTACCCTGACCTGCAGATCATTGGCGGCAACATTGCCACGGCCGCCGCGGCGCGGGCGCTGGTCGATGCGGGTGCGGATGCCGTCAAGGTCGGCATCGGTCCGGGGTCGATCTGCACCACGCGTATCGTCGCCGGTGTTGGTGTACCACAGGTGACCGCTGTCGCTAATGTGGCCCACGAACTGAAAGACAGCGGCGTCCCGCTGATCGCCGATGGCGGTATCCGTTTCTCCGGCGACATGGCCAAGGCCATCGTGGCCGGCGCCTGGTCGATCATGGTCGGCAGCATGTTTGCCGGTACCGAGGAAGCGCCGGGCGAGGTCGAGTTGTACCAGGGGCGTTCCTACAAATCCTATCGCGGTATGGGGTCGCTGGGCGCGATGGCATCGCAGACCGGCTCCAGTGACCGTTATTTCCAGGAAGGCAGCGAGGCCGACAAGCTGGTGCCGGAAGGCATCGAGGGCCGTGTGCCTTACAAGGGTCCCTTGCAACCGGTGATCCACCAGTTGATGGGCGGCCTGCGTTCCAGCATGGGCTATACCGGCTGCGCCTCCATTGAGGACATGCGCACCAAACCGGAATTCGTTCGCGTCACCGGTGCGGGTATGGCGGAGAGCCATGTGCACGATGTGCAGATCACCAAGGAAGCACCCAACTATCGCTCCTGAGCGGTTTCCGCGGCCGTGCGCCGCAACCAACACGGAATCACACTGTGTCTGAACACGATATTCATTCTCACCGCATCCTGATTCTCGATTTCGGTTCCCAGTACACCCAGCTGATTGCGCGCCGCGTGCGTGAGATTGGCGTGTACTGTGAAATTCATCCCTGGGATATGGAGGCCGAAGACCTGCGTATCTTCCATCCGCACGGCATCATCCTCTCCGGCGGCCCCGAAACGGTAACCGAAGGCGAAGCGCCCGCGGCGCCGGCGCTGGTGTTCGAGCTCGGTGTACCGGTACTGGGTATCTGTTATGGCATGCAGACCATGGCGGCGCAACTCGGTGGCAAGGTCGAGAATGCCGACCACCATGAATACGGGTATGCGCAGGTGCGCGCGCGCGGCCATACCCGCCTGCTTGAGGATATTGAAGATCACACCAGCGACGAAGGCTATGGTCTGCTGGATGTGTGGATGAGCCACGGCGACCGGGTTGTGGAGATGCCGCCCGGCTTCAAATTGATGGCCAGTACAGACTCGGCGCCGGTTGCCGGTATGGCCGATGATGAACGCGGTTACTACGGCGTACAGTTTCACCCGGAAGTTACGCACACCCGTCAGGGTGAACGTATCCTGCAGCGCTTCATTGTGGATATCTGTGGCTGCGAAGCCCTGTGGACGCCGGGGAATATCGTTGAGGAAAGTATCAAGGCCGTGCGCGAACAGGTCGGTGACGAGGAAGTGCTGCTGGGCCTGTCCGGTGGCGTGGATTCCTCGGTGGTCGCGGCACTGTTGCACAAGGCGATTGGCGACCAGCTGACCTGTGTGTTTGTCGATAATGGTTTGTTGCGTTACCAGGAAGGCGACCAGGTGATGGCAACCTTCGCCGAGCACATGGGCGTGCGCGTGATCCGTGTCGATGCGGAAAAGCGTTTCCTCGATGCACTGGGTAGCGAGTCCGACCCGGAGAAAAAACGCAAGATCATCGGTAACCTGTTTATTGAAGTGTTCGAGGAAGAGGCCGGCAAGCTGAAGAATGCCCAGTGGCTGGCGCAGGGAACGATCTACCCGGACGTGATCGAGTCCGCCGGCGCCAAAACCGGCAAGGCGCACCTGATCAAGTCACACCATAACGTTGGCGGCCTGCCCGAACACATGAAACTCAAACTGCTGGAACCGTTACGCGAGTTGTTCAAGGACGAGGTGCGCAAGCTGGGTGTTGAGCTGGGGCTGCCCTATGACATGGTGTATCGCCATCCTTTCCCGGGACCGGGACTGGGCGTGCGTATTCTGGGCGAGGTCAAAAAGGAATACGCGGACATCCTCCGCCTGGCCGATCATATTTTTATCGAGGAACTGCGCAAGCAGGACCTGTATGACAAGACCAGTCAGGCATTTGCCGTGTTTTTGCCGGTCAAGTCAGTGGGCGTGACCGGTGACGGGCGACGTTATGACTACGTGGTAGCGTTGCGCGCCGTTGAGACGATTGATTTCATGACGGCGCGCTGGGCGCACCTGCCGTATGAGTTCCTTGATCATGTGTCGCGCCGCATAATCAACGAGATTTCCGGTATCTCTCGTGTCACCTACGATATCTCAGGCAAGCCGCCGGCTACGATTGAGTGGGAGTGACCGTGATTTTTAACCTATTGAATCATAAAGACTAAATCAATCCGATTGATGATATAAGTTGCATCATCAATGGTATATTTCATGGTATATCCCAAGGGCTGTCTCGCAAGATCCAGCAATACCATGAGAGGTAGATTGCCGTGGTCATGGTATTTTTTAGCACCGTTCAGATGCCCGTTTTTGACCATAGGTGGCGTTATTATGCGCCATAATCGCGCCAAATAATTATATATTATGGCGTGAATAAGTGCTAGAATCACGCCATGAGATGGATATGGCAACAGCCTGACTGGCCAGATTTTCGCTATGACAAGCGCGCGCTCGAAGACCGGGAGTTTGAATTTCGCCTGAATTCAGAGCGCCTGGCAGGTCGCTTTGATGCACTTCCTGTGGCGTCCCAGGAAGATGCCACGATCGACTTGATGCTTTCCGAGGCCATCAAAACCAGCGCGATAGAGGGCGAGAATCTGGACAGGGAATCGGTCAGGTCATCACTACTGTCTTTGATAGCATCGGATACGCTACCGGAGAACACAGACCAGAAAGCAGCGGGGGCAGCTTCGCTACTGGTGGACGTTCGCAAGAACTGGCAAACACCCCTGACGCATGATCTGCTGGGCAGGTGGCAATCCATGGCTGTTCCGGAGCAGCGTTACACGTCACTTCTGCGGGGTGCATACCGCAACGATCCTTCAGCGATGCAAATCGTGAGTAGGCCTTACGGTCGGGAAAAGGTTCATTATGAAGCCCCGCCAGCGACGCAGGTGCCTGATGAAATGGCGAAGCTTATCGACTGGTATAACCAAACCAGTCCCTTGAGCGGGGATAGGACGATGCCCGGGATCGCTCGAGCAGGGATTGCCCA
>JALWRY010000098.1:5272-8152 GCA_027080445.1 Thiohalobacter sp.
GGTTTGAAGTGATTCATCCCTTTGACGATGGTAATGGGCGAGTCGGCAGGGCGATTGCCGACCACGCGCTTTCGCAGTCTCTTGGCTATCCGACCACGGCTTGTCTTGCCACGGCGATAGAGGCGGACAAAAAGTCCTATTACCTGCAGCTGGAGAACGCGAGCCGTGGAAGCCGTGACGTAAACGTCTGGCTTGATTACTTCGCAGGCACAATCATCAAGGCACAGAAAATTGCCCGGGAAGAAGTGGATTTTGTGTTGGCCAAGACGCGTTTCTATGAGGCCTATGGAGATCAGTTAAATGAGCGGCAGGCGAAGATGGTGTCGAGGGTGTTCGCGGAGGGTCGAAAAGGCTTTGAGGGCGGTATAACGACCAGGAAATATGAAGCGATCACCAAGTGTCCCAATCGAACAGCCAGCCGTGACCTTTCTGACCTGGTTGCCAAGGGTGTCATCATTCCTTTACCGGGTGGTGGTAGAACTACGCGTTATGAGTTGATGCTTGTTGAACCGGCTCAGTCTGGTCTGATGAGGAAATGATTCTCTCCGGTCAGGAGCGAGCGGCTTTATGTGCTCAAGCCTGAATGACTTCAGGATTTTCGATTTTGCCCTATGAACATTGACACACTCAAAGAGAAACTGGCCGATATTGATGCGGATACATTGCGGGATTTTGTATTCGATCTCTACCTCCAGTACCCGGAGTTGAGTGACAAGATCGAAGCGTTGACATTGGCAAATGATCCGGTCGCCCTGACCAGGGTATTGCGCAAACGTATTGCCTCGCTGAAACGAGGGCGGCGGTTTATCGATTATCGGGCGAGCTTTGATTTTGCACGCGAACTGGAATCGACACTCGCCGATATTGAAAGCGGCTTGCTGGAGTGCTCACCGCAACATGCGTTTGATTTGGTCGACCGGTTCCTGGCGACGGCTGAATCGGTGCTCAACCGTGTCGATGATTCCGGCGGGGCAGTGGGCGATGTCTATCGTCAGGCGGTACTCTTGTGGTTGACGGCGGCTGCAGGCTGGCGGGATGCCAACATCGACTGGCTCGAGCGGATTGATCAGTTGTATCAGCAGAATGATTATGGTGTGCTTGATCCGCTATTGCCGAATGCCCACCTGCTGTTGAAGCCGGACCAGCTGAAGCAGCTGGCCTGGCGGTACGAAAACGCGTTGCGCAAGGCGTTAAAATCGCCAGAACAGGAAGACAAATTCAATTTTGCGGCGCTGCATAGCGGCGTGGCATTAGGGCAAGTCGCCGACGCCTTGCACGATCCTGCCTTATACGAACGATCGGTATTGATACATTCGCCGCAGCCAAACCACCTGCAAATGAAATCGATTTGTGAGAAATATTTGCAGTATGAGCAGCCCGAGTCGGCCATGCGTTATCTGAAGCAGGCATGGGAGGATCGTTTTGAGCATGATCGTCTGGAATTGCTGGACAAGGTCTGCGTGCAAATGGGCGACCGGAAACAGCTTAAAGTGATTCGTTCCCGGCTATTTCAGAGCGAGCAGAGTTATGCCAGTTTCACGCGTTATCTGGAGGCCCTGGACGAGGATGAGAAAGAGAAGGCGTGTCGTTCAGCAATCAGGCAAGCCGAACAGGGCGGCGACATCTTGCATAGCGCCGATCTGTTATTGAACCTGGGTCAGACGAAGAGCGCTCAGGCCCTGGTTCTGGCCCGGCATCTGGAGTTGGCGGAGTGTTTTTATGACGGTCTGCTGAGGCTGGCCAAGGCGTTTGAAAAAGCGGACTACAATCTGGCGGCCACGGCGTGCTACCGCGCCTTGTTGCTGGATATCCTGGCACAGGCACGCAGTAAGGCCTACGGCCATGCTGCGCGCTATTTCAAGAAACTGGAAGCGCTGGCGAAGCGGATCAAGGTATTCAAACCACTGCCAACACATCACGCCTACGTGGAGCAATTGCGCTCGGTGCATGGGCGGAAAAAAAGTTTTTGGGCGCGACTGGAATCGTGATGTATCGAAGCCTGCGGTACAGCGTGGGGTGGCTCTTATCTGCATTTCAGGTGAGTATTGGCAGTAATTTCTGAGCATGGTATTTTTCATGGTATTATCATTTAGCACGAAAATAAGTAATTGAATATAAAAGATAAAAAAGGCTTATTGATAATAGAGTGGGAGTGACCGGCATTGGCTGGCAATGTCTGGCACTGGTTGGCATCTACAGGCACTAAATTTCCGAAGAAGAACAGATACATTAGCGAATTTCTGCGTCTTGACGGATGTTGGTAAATATGCCAACATCTTATTATGAGTAAGGATACGAGAGCGATCTCATGGATCAAGGCGGCGCACAAGGAGTTCGGGAAGTTTCCCAAAGGCGCCCAAACAATCATACTCCGGGCGCTGACGATTGCTGCCGAGGGTAGCAAGGCGGATATAGCCAAGCCGATGAAAGGTCTGGGTTCCGGTGTTATTGAGATTGCGCTTGCTTATCGGTCTGATGCCTATCGAACGGTGTATGCCGTGACATTGGGTGAGGATATCTGGGTTGTCCATGCATTTCAGAAGAAATCCTCCCGGGGTATCAAGACACCGAAGAAAGAAATTGATCTGATCCGCTCACGGATTAGTCAGCTTAAGGAGCAGTTACGATGACTGAGAAACTGGAAACTATTAAAGGCAGTGGCAACGTTTTTCGGGATTTTGGTTATCAAAATGCCGACGTTGAACAGCTTAAATCTCAATTAGCGGCTGAAATCATTCGGGTGCTTGATAAACAGAAACTGTCTGTTCGCAAGGCGGCGGAAAAGACCGGCTTTGATCATGCCGATTTCTCCCGGATCAGGAATGCAGACCTGGGGCGGTTTACTATTGACCGACTGGTGACGGTGTTGAATCGTTTGAA
>JALWRY010000099.1 GCA_027080445.1 Thiohalobacter sp.
TTGCCGTGACGCCCGGCCTGCCATTCGCCGAAATCAAGGCCGGGCGTCACGGCAACGCCGGCCTGCTCCAGCAGGTCTTGCACAAAGGTAAAGCTGTCATTGGTCAGACGCCTGCAGTTAGCGTAAAGATAGAAGGCGCCATCCGGCTGCACCGGGATATCGAAACCCAGTGCGATCAGTGCCGGCAACAGATAATCCCGGCGTTCACGAAAAACCTGCCGGCGGGATTCGATAATGGTCTGCGTCTCATCATTGTAGGCGGCCAGTGCCGCGTATTGTGCCAGCGTGGGCGCGGCAAGAAACAGGTTTTGCGCCAGCGCATCGAGCGCATCGATATGCGCTTCGGGCGCAACCAGCCAGCCGAGCCGCCAGCCGGTCATGCCCTGGTACTTGGAAAAACTGTTGATCACGAACAGGTCGTCGCCGAGCGCCAGCGCGCTTTGCGGTCGATCGCCATAAGTCAGCCCCTGGTAGATTTCATCGACGATGAGACTGCCGCCGCGCGCGCGAACAGCCTCATGCAAGGCACGCAGACGGTCCGGTGCAATCACTGTACCGGTCGGATTGGACGGGCTGGCGATCAGCGCGCAACAGGTAGTGTCGCGCCAGTGGCTTTCGACGCTATCGACATCGAGCTGGTAGTGTTGTGCAGCGCCGACCGGCACACGCACCGGCGTCGCGTCGAACAGGCGTACAAAGTTGCTGTTGCAGGGATAGCCCGGGTCGGTCATCAACACCTCGCTACCCGGGTCGACCAGCAACGCCAGCAGCAGTTGCAGTGCACCGGATGCCCCGGGCGTCACGATGATGCGACGCGGGTCGATGTCCAGACCATCGTGCTTGCGGTAGTCGTTGGCAATGGCTTCACGCAGTTCGCGCAAACCGACAGCCGGGGTATAGTGCGTGCGCCCCGCCTGCAAGGCGCGTATACCGGCGTCGATGATTGGCTGCGGGGTTGAGAAATCCGGTTCACCGATTTCCATGTGAACAATGGAACGCCCTTGCGCTTCCAGTTCGCGCGCCCGCGCCAGCAACGCCATGACGTGAAATGGCGTGATGGATGCAATCCGCCGGGCGGTCACTCAGCCCGCCTCACTCCGGGTTGACGCATGGAGTCTACGCAGGCAGTCGATATCGATGAAAGGCTTGTCGCATTCCATACCGGCAAGGACTTTCATGGGGACATCCGGTTCACCCAACCGGTCCACAACCATCGCGGCGCCGGTGAAATCATGCGACTCGGTATAGTGATTGACAGTAACCAGTGTTTCCAGCCCGGCATCGAGGGCGGAGCGCAGACCGTTGGCAGAGTCTTCGAATGCCAGGCATTCATCGGGGCTGACATCCATCGCCTGCATGGCGTAATGATAAATATCCGGCGCCGGCTTTTTCGCGGGCACCACGGACCCGGCCGCAATGACCTCGAACCAGTCGATCGCATCCGGTGAAATGCTGTGCTGCAACAGCGCCGTAACATTGGCCGGGGTAGTGGTGGTGGCAATACCCAGCCGCAAACCGGCCTCACGCGCTTCCCCGAGCAGGCGCAGCACGCCCGGCCGCAGGGGCAATTCGCCCGATGCCATGGCGCGGGTATAACATTCTGTCTTGGCCGCATGCAGACCGGCCACGTACTCATCGAGCTTCAATGGCGGCTCGAAGTCCGGCCGATGGGTCGCCAGAAAGTGCTTGATACGCTCCTTGCCACCGGTGACCGACAACAGCTCCCCGTACAGCTCCTGCGACCATTCCCAGTCCAGGCCCGCCTGCCTGAAGGCCTTGTTGAAGGATTGCCGGTGAATCTCCTCGGTATCCGCCAGCGTCCCATCGACATCAAACAGTAAAGTTGTTAACCGACTCATAAAAGATTTTCCTGCCCGTCAAATCCGTCTAGGAGTCTGTCGGGTTTAGCTCGGCCAGCAAAGAGGCGTACTCCACTGACTTGAGCGCTAACCCTGATTTTTTGTGTAATAAAATACATCCTACACAGC
>JALWRY010000100.1 GCA_027080445.1 Thiohalobacter sp.
AACCGTGACCGTTGAATACACCGGCATCCTGCCCGACCTGTTCCGCGAAGGACAGGGCATCGTGGCGCACGGCAAACTCAACAGCGGCGGCGTCTTCGTTGCCGATGAAGTGCTGGCGAAACACGATGAGAAATACATGCCGCCGGAAGTGGCTGACGCACTGAAGAAATCCAAAGCGGCGAAGCACGCCGCCGACACCGCGGGGACAACACCATGATACCCGAACTTGGACACTTTGCCCTGATACTCGCCCTGTGCCTGGCGGTCGTGCAGGCCATATTCCCGCTGGTCGGCAGCCTCAACCGCACACCGTCCTGGGTGGCCATGGCGCGCCCGCTGGCCTACGGCCAGTTCGTGTTCCTGGCGTTTGCCTTCGCCGCGCTGGTGCATGCCTTTTTGACCGATGATTTCTCAGTGATGTACGTGGCGCAAAACGGTAATACCGACCTGCCAACCATCTACAAGGTCTCCGCCGTCTGGGGCGCGCACGAAGGCTCGTTGCTGCTGTGGGTGTTCATCCTGTCCGCCTGGATGATTGCCGTAGCGGCGTTTACCCGCAGCCTGCCGGATGTCATGGTGGCGCGCGTGCTGTCGGTGATGGGCATGATCAGTATCGGCTTCCTGTCTTTCCTGTTGTTCACCTCCAACCCGTTCGAGCGGATATTTCCCGCCCCGCTGCAGGGCGGTGAACTGAATCCCCTGCTCCAGGACTTTGGCCTGGCGGTACACCCGCCGATGCTATACATGGGCTATGTCGGCATGTCGGTCGCCTTCAGCTTCGCCATTGCGGCGCTGATCGGCGGCAAACTCGACAATGCCTGGGCGCGCTGGTCACGGCCCTGGACACTGATAGCGTGGATGTTTCTCAGCATTGGCATCGTACTGGGCAGCTGGTGGGCCTACTATGAACTCGGCTGGGGCGGCTGGTGGTTCTGGGACCCGGTCGAAAACGCCTCATTCATGCCCTGGCTGGCGGGTACTGCACTGATACACTCGCTGGCCGTCACAGAGAAACGCGGCGCGTTCAAACGCTGGACCGTATTGCTGGCGCTGCTGGCGTTCTCGCTGAGCCTGATGGGGACGTTCCTGGTGCGTTCCGGCGTACTGACGTCGGTGCACGCGTTTGCCTCCGACCCGGCGCGCGGCATGTTCATACTCATGTTCCTGATGATTGTCATCGGTGGTTCGCTGTTCCTGTATGCCCTGCGCGCACCGGGGATTTCACGCGGTGGCGGCTTCGGGATACTGTCACGCGAAACCCTGCTGCTGGGCAATAACCTGCTGCTGATCGTGATCACCTCCCTGGTGCTGCTCGGTACGCTGGCGCCGTTGCTCTATGACGCCTTCGACTGGGGCAAGATCTCGGTCGGTTTTCCCTGGTTCAACAGCATGTTCGTCACCTTTACGCCCCTGATGATTCTACTCATGGGCGCCGCACCCCTGACCCGCTGGAAACACCAGGATGGCGCTGAACTGCTGCGCCAGTTGCGTATCGCCCTGCTGATCAGCGTGGCGGCCGGCGTGATCGTCGCCCTGCCTTTTGCCGCAGGCACCTGGGCGGCCGGGCTGGCCGTTGGCCTGTCGATGTGGCTGTTGACCACCCTGTTGACCAGCGCCTGGCGGCGTCTGCATCACCGCGGTGGCCTGAAAGCACTGGCCGCGGATTTCTCCAGCCGAGGCGGCCGCTCCTATTACGGGATGTGGTTCGCGCACCTGGGCGTTGCGGTATTCACCATCGGCGTCACCTTCGTCTCCCAGTTCGATGTGCAGAAAGACGTACGCATGAGTCCTGCGCAGGAGGTTGTCGTGAATGGCTACAACTTCCGCTTTGATGGCGTCAAGCCGCACCAGGGGCCCAATTACGTGGCGCAGCGCGGGACCATACGCGTCAGCCGCGACGGCCGCGAAGTGGCTGTCCTCCACCCCGAAAAACGTACCTACAAGGTACAAACCAAACCCATGACCGAAGCCGGTATCGATGCCACCCTGTTCCGTGACATTTATGTCTCGCTCGGCGAGCCACTGGGCGGTGGTGACTGGGCGCTGCGGCTGTACTACAAGCCCATGGTGCGCTGGATCTGGCTGGGCGGACTGCTGATGGCGTTCGGCGGCCTGCTGGCGGCATCTGACCCGCGCTACCGCTTGCGCATGCTGGCGAAACTGTCGGGCAAGCCCATGCCGTCCGACACACTGACGGCGGGAGGACAGGCCTGATGCCCGCTTTTGCACGCTACCTTGCGCCACTGCTGGCTTTTCTGGCGCTGGCCGCCCTGCTCTACAAGGGGCTTGATATCGATCCCAGGACTATCCCCTCTCCGCTGATCGACAAGCCGGCACCGGCGTTCAAACTGCCGGAACTCAAGCACCCGGACAAGTTCATCAGCAACGCCGACTTCCAGGGCAAGGTGACACTGCTCAACGTCTGGGCAACCTGGTGTGTCGCCTGCCGGCAGGAGCACCAGAACCTTGTCCTGCTGCGACAGAAAGGCGTGGATATCTACGGCCTCAATTACAAGGACAAGCGCCCGGCCGCCGAGCAATGGCTGCAACAGTTCGGCAACCCCTACATTGTCAACGCCTTTGATGCCGATGGCCGCGTGGGAATTGACTGGGGCGTATACGGCACCCCGGAAACCTTCGTGATCGACAAGCATGGCATTATCCGCCACAAGCACATCGGGCCGATCACCCTCAATGCCATTGAAAATGAAATCCTGCCGCTGGTCAAAAAGCTCCGCGAGGCTAACTGAATGAGACACGAGCGCTTTGCATCACGCTACATACAACTGATACTCGTCCTGCTGGTCACGTTGATGTCCGTCAACATAACGCCCGTGCGGGCCGCCGGCCTGGAAGCTTTCGACTTCACCGGCAAGGTCGATGAAGACCGTTTCAAGGCGCTGATCGTGCAACTGCGCTGCCTGGTGTGCCAGAACCAGTCACTGGCCGACTCGGACGCCGAACTGGCCCATGACCTGCGCCGTGAGATTTACGAAATGATGGACCAGGGGAAAACCGACAAACAGATCGTCGATTTCCTGGTGGCCCGTTACGGTGAGTTCGTACTCTACAAACCACGGGTCGAACCCAGGACCTGGATACTCTGGTATGGGCCATTCGGCCTGCTCGTCATTGGCCTGCTGGTACTCATGATCACCGTTCGTAAACGCAAGAATCAACGCGAAACCGGCTTTTCCGAACAGGAACAGCAACGTCTGAATGAACTGCTCGGCGATGAGGCGAATCCCGAACCGGGCCAGGAAGGAGATAAACCCGCATGACATCCACTTTCTGGATACTGGCCGGCGCCATGCTGGTCCTGGCGCTGGCTTTCATTGCGCTGCCGGTGTGGCGTAACCGCCGACGCGAAGTGATTGATCGTGACCTGCTGAACACCAGGGTGGTTCGTGAACAGCTTGCCGAACTCAAGGCGGACAGGGACAGCGGCAAACTCGATGCCAGTGCCTATGAGGCCGCCCGCCATGACCTCGAACGCGAACTGCTCGATGCCCTGGATCATCAGTCAGACGGTTCGGGCGACACCACGCATAGCGGTCGCTGGTTACCATTGCTACTGGTACCCGTCATACCGCTGGTCGCGATCCTCCTCTACCAGCAACTGGGCGCCGGGGTCGTCTACGAGGAACCCCCGCAGGCCCAAAACAGCAAGGGCATGCCAACGCAACACGACATCAACGTGATGCTGGAAAAGCTCGTCGAGCGTCTGCGTGAAGACCCCAACCACCCGGACGGCTGGATGCTGCTGGGACGCAGTTACACCTCACTGCACCGCTATAACGATGCCGTTGCCGCCTACGAACAGGCCCGCAAGTATGGTGGAGACTCGCCGGAACTGCTGATCGACTATGCCGACACCCTGATTACCGCCAATGGTGGTGAATTCAGTGACAAGGTGGGCAACATGCTCAAGCAGGCCATGGCGAAGCAACCCGGCAACCCCAAGGGACTGTGGCTCATGGGACACTGGTACTATCACCATGGCGACTATCGCAAAGCACTGAAAAACTGGGAGCAGGTTGCCGGAATGGTTCAGCCCGGCAGCGAAAATGACAAGGTGCTGCGCCAGCAGATCCAGCTTGTCCGCGCCAAACTCGGCGAGGCGGCGCCACCTGAACCGGCCAGGGCCGTCAGTACCACTGGCGCCGGCACAGGCAAGGCCTCGATCCAGGTCAAGGTATCACTTGATCCCGCGCTCAGCAGCAAGGCCTCACCGGATGACACTGTATTTATCTTTGCCCGCGCCGTCAGCGGGCCACGCATGCCGCTGGCTATCGTACGCAAGCAGGTCCGTGACCTGCCCGTCACTGTCACACTGGATGATTCCCTGGCCATGTCACCGGCGATGGTGCTGTCACGTTTCCCCAGTGTTGCCATTGGCGCACGGGTCTCAAAGACCGGTCAGGCCATGCCGTCAGCGGGTGATTTACAGGGCATGCAGAGCCCGGTTTCGACGCGAGATCCCGGGAAGACGGTTAAAGTTGTGATTGATTCGGCAGTTGGGGGGTAGCAGCCGCATGGAAGTCGATGCGCTCATGGAAACGCCGCATCAAAAGCTCGCGCCATTCGTTGAATAATCTGGCGTTGCTGCTTTTTACTGTAGCCCTCAAAACGATAAGTCGGTGTATTATTGGCATCCACGATATAGAGGCGATTATCCGTCCGATCCCGCAAGACGTCTAATTCGCCGCAATCCAGTCCGATTGTTTTACAAAACTGCAACACTTTTTGCGCCTCTTCCGGACTCATGCAATCTTCCAGCTCAGCCACCGCACCCTTTACCGAATAGGAAAAGGGTGCACTGAGTAATTTGTATTTAATCAGAACAAGAGGAATGGTGCCGCCAAAGACAGGCGTACGCATTTCATCCACAAATTCGTCATCAACCTGACAATTGATCCTGATTTGATAAACACAACCGCTTCGTGCTTCCACCAGCGGGCAGCGCACGATCCGCCCGTCCGCTTTTCCGTTTTCATCGGATTTCTCGACACAATCGCCCTCATATACCAGGGGATCAACCGATGCAGAATAACCAAAGACCGCTTTATGCACTTCGTCGACACGCTTTTTGCTGATGTCCGTACAGCGCAGATTTATCACTTCCCCCGCCCGGGCAAGCTCAGCCAGCCTGGCGTCCATCCGCCCATGCGTTGTGTCCTCCCAGCGCATGACCAGCCGTTTTCCCCGCCCGGGAACAGTGGTGATCTTGTATCCCAGAAAATGACAGATCAATTTAATGGTATAATCATACCCGTTCGCCCGGGGATCCACGGGATAAAATAAAATGGTCGCGGGGCGGCCCGAAATCATCCGTCGCAATCGCCTCCATCCGAAACCAATCAGCCCGTAGAACAAAACCTGCTTGATCAGCCACCTTGCCCCGGGTGGCAAAAACGTTCGTGCCAGTTTATTGATGAGCTCTCGCATCGCGGGGAATCAGGCCAGGTCATACAGGAAATTACATACCAGCGCATCCTGAACCGCAGTCCCAGTCGAAATGAACAGAACCGGCTGGGCCGAAATTGCAGATTTACCGATGACCTCGCGAAGCTCAACAATCTGCTCCTCGTCTAGAAGCCCATCGGCCTGCCACCGATGCATATCACCGAAAGCTATATTCTGGCGTGACTCACTAAGCAGTGTACGACCTTCCAGCAAACTCGCATCCAGCTCAGAAAGATTGTCGGCATCGGCACCCACGCTGGAAATAAAATTTACCGATCCGGCATGAGCGGAATCAAACAAAGGAGATGACGCATTGGTCGACAAAAACAACGCGTCACATTCATTACATATTTCGGGTAGCGTTGAAGGATGCACCACCACCGGATCCAGTATTTTCCTCAATTCCAGAACCCGGCCCGTATCCGTATCGGCTACAGACAACGCCTCCACACCAAGCCAGCTGGACAGGATCTTCGCCGTATAGAAACCGACACGCCCCCCGCCAACGATCCCCACACGCATTCCTGTAACAGGCATGGAATGTTTAAAGGCCAGCGCACTGATGGCCGCCGTGCGAAACGAGGAAAGCGCACAGACATCAAAAATGCCCTTTACAAAATTATCGGTCGAATCAACAAGCAAGGCCTTGCCAACGGAAATCTTGTCAGTAACCAGACGTTCTTCCTCGTTGGTACCGATAACCTTCACCGCCTTGATCAACGCGCCTTCGAAACGATTGATTACACAGGGCATTACCCGCAGGTCACCTTTCAACCCTTCTGCGGTGAATAATTGTTTGCGGGGTTGCTCAACCATGCTTCCATTGCTTGCCCAGGCCAAATAAAAACGCTCAAGACAACCCATAAAAGCAAGGATATTGTGCATGAGAAGTTGATGGATTTTCCTCTCCGAAAAGTGGCGGCAGGGCTCATCCTGCAACCGCAGGAATTCGAAACTATCCATTTCCTGTCTGAGTTTCGTCATGATAACGGACGCGCCTCTACCCCATAGTCATTGGCCACCTCGACGATATTATCACTCGGGTCACGGAAATAGAATGACAACAGCGCGCCATTATCGCCCGTGCAACTTACTGGACCGTCAATGATTTCAACGTCGCAGCTTTTAACGTGTATCATGGCTTCATCCAGGTTACGCACATTCAGGCAAATATGGTCAATCCTTGACTCAATCACTATCAGTTTCCCTCCTGCGAAACATAACAATTGAATTGAGCCGCGCTGATTTTTAGCGTCAGTTTGAATGATTGGTTATGTGGCTTTTACCTTCTGAAAGTACTTAACATCTGACAATGCCTTGAAATCTGCATCCTGGGTCCAGATCACTGCACTGAACTTTTTTGCTGTTGCATAAATGATGCTATCAGCCAGTGGCAGTTTATGCTTTAAACCATAAACAGCTGCATCAATAGCCAAGGTGCTATCAAGAAAAATAACCTTCCCCTGCTCCATATGTGCAATTGCTTCTAACGCCACATCTTCATCTCTTTGGCGCATAATGCATTTAAATACTTCCGTAAGCGTAATACTGGGAACCAGCAGCTCATCAATAGCTTCTATCGGCTTTGAAAATGCAGCGGCATTCTTGTCGCCCGCGAAATAGGATAGCCACGCAGACGAATCTACGACGTTCATACCCGGTCCTTGTCTCTTTTGACGCTGGTATCTATCCCCTTCAGGAAACCTCTCATCTTTTTCATAGGGCGGATAGGTATTAGCTCAATACGATTCTGGTAACTCAGAATTTGCATCTTCTGACCAGAGACAATACCCATAGAATCACGCACTTCTTTTGGGATAACCACTTGATATTTAGGAGAAACAGTTACTGATGTCATGACATCCTCCATCGATTGGCAATGCGTAATACGCTATACGCATCGATGAAATCTGTCAAGCCACATAACACCGTGTTCAGCCGTCCGCCGGAGCAACTTGTCAGCTTTTACATAAAATCATCAGTACATATCAACCTTAATTACATAATTTATCATATAGCTGAAGCTGTAATTTTATTCCTACAAAAGACACCATATGTTGAGTATCCCCTTCTCGGTAGGATACTGCGCTATTAGCCCACTCAGGATATTTTGCAACTATATTTTTATACATCACTCTTAACTTATTATGCCCGCTTTTCTGGTTACATATACATTCATTTCTCTTCTTCCCGGCGCCAATACACGACACTACATTTTGCGTTATCTCATCAATTATCGAACTTATTTGCTTCACAGATTTAGGAACTTGTGCAGTTATATCTATTGGCTTCACCCATTTTTGCGAATCTGCATAAGCGGCATTTGATATCAACAATACGATAAAAAACACAATATTTAGTTTCATACTATTTTCCTCCTGTTTCAGTGAATTTTCCTTGTTAAGCGATTATTCACTAGACAAATTCACCTTTCAATTGATTCTTGAAAACTGGTTATATTCTTTATGTCGTCAATCCATTCGAGCTTTGTTGCGCAAAAGACATTGAACGATGGTATGTACTTATCCGGTTGGAATATAGCCCCATATAAAACCATGTACAAACCTGGAATTCGGTAGTTTTTGTTATAAATTGGGCTACCG
>JALWRY010000101.1 GCA_027080445.1 Thiohalobacter sp.
CTCAAAATTGATGCCCAGGTCTTCCAGCCGGGTACGGAACGCATTACGCCCTGAATGTTTGCCGAGCACGATACGGTTTGCCGACCAGCCCACATCCTGGGCGCGCATGATTTCGTAGGTCTCGCGGCTCTTGAGTACGCCGTCCTGGTGAATACCCGATTCATGCGCAAAAGCATTGGCCCCGACGATCGCCTTGTTCGGTTGCACCGCGAAACCGGTAATACCCGAAACCAGCCGCGAGCAGGTCATGATCTCCGGCGTTTCCAGGCGGGTATCACAGCTGAAAATATCGCGCCGGGTACGTACCGCCATCACCACTTCCTCAAGCGAGGCATTGCCGGCCCGTTCGCCCAGACCGTTGATGGTACATTCCACCTGACGCGCGCCGTTAAGCACCGCAGACAGGGAGTTGGCAACTGCCAGGCCAAGGTCATTGTGACAATGCACCGAGAAAACCGCCTTGTCCGAGTTCGGCACACGCTCCCGCAACTGGCGGATCAACTCACCGAACTGGTGCGGCAGATTGTAGCCCACGGTATCCGGTATATTCACCGTGGTGGCGCCGGCGTCTATCACGGCTTCCAGCACGCGGCAAAGGAAATCCAGCTCCGAACGGCCGGCATCCTCCGGTGAAAATTCAATGTTGTCGGTGTATTTACCGGCACGCTTGACGGCTTTCACCGCCTGCTCGACCACCTGCTCGGGCTCCATGCGCAGCTTCATCTTCATGTGAATCGGTGAAGTCGCTATGAAAGTATGGATACGCGCGGAGTTTGCATCGGCCAGGGCTTTCCCCGCACCATCAATATCCCGGTCCAGCGCCCGTGCCAGTCCGCACACGGTGGAATCCTTTACCGCACGGGCCACTGCCTGCACGGCGTCAAAATCACCGGGACTGGCCACGGGGAAACCCGCTTCGATCACGTCAACGCGCAGGCGTTCCAGCGCCCTGGCGATACGCACTTTCTCGTCTTTGGTCATGGACGCGCCGGGGCTCTGCTCACCGTCGCGCAAGGTTGTGTCAAAAATAATTAATTGATCGCTGCTCATGTTCTGCTCCCGCGCGGCGTCGGCCGCGTTCCGCGCACGCAGCATACCAAAACGGGCGCTGCCTGCGCATCAAGTTCAGTGTCATTTCCGGGTGTTGCGTTTGGCCTCGCCAGGCAAAGTATTAGCCGCGCAGCGGCAGCAGCAGTCGTGCAGGCAGCGACGGGCCGCGGAGATCCCGGGCCGGGGAGAAGATCGGATTGTCGCTGAAATGTGCCATAAATTCGCTAACGGTCGATTCGGGTAAAACTATAGGCAAACCGGTGCGGGACTGCAACGGGTTTTTTCTGTTAGCCTCCGGCCAGTTTGGCCGGGTATTCATAGTACGCCAGCCGGCCGGCATCATTATGCACTGCCTGCCAGTCATCGAGATCGAAGTGGATCACGGCAATGGCGCAGGTCGACATTTCAACGGATTCCCCCGTCAGCGACTGGCACAACCAGCTGATACCCGGGTTGTGCGCCACCAGCGCAAGGCGCTGGCATGCCGGGTCGGTACGCTGCACTTCCGCCAGCAGCGTATCGGCGTTCGCATTGTATAAGGCTTCGATCTCGCGAATATCATCCACGGGATAACCGACTTCCCCGGCAATCAGCCGCGCAGTCTGAACCGCGCGCCGGGCCGGACTGGACAACATCCGGTCGAAAGACAAATGCTGCTCCGCCAGCCAGTGCCCCATGCGCGGCGCATCCTGCTCACCACGAGAACTCAGGGGGCGATCGAAGTCGGCGAAACCCTGCCCGGGGGGATGTGTTTTGGCGTGTCGGATCAGGAACAGTTCAAGCATGCCACACAGTATAGCCCCCGCGAAAACAAAACGGGGCGCGAGGCCCCGTTTTTACGTCCCTTGTCAGGGTCAGTCTTAACGCTTGCGTCGTGCGACACCGGCAAGTCCGAGGAGACCGGAACCGAATAGCCATACGGCGGCGGGGACGGGGACTGACGAAATCGTACCTGCCAGGGCAAAACTGGCTCCACCCCTGGTCAGGCCAATATCAATTGATGACACTGCAGCACCATCAGCAACGCCAAAAGACGAAAGGTCGATCACCGCTGCATTCAACTGTGCGTTCGCAGACGTTTTCAATCCTGTATCCGCAGTTAGAGCTGTCATAGTCTGGTTATTAATCGTCACGGTGAATGCATCCGGCGAGCCAATATCAAACAGCACCAGATCATTCAGAGCCCCGTTCACGAGCGTATTTGAAGCGAATCCCAGTGTCAGGGTAATACTGCCAGCTGTTGCAGTACTCGGCAGTTGAGCATAGGTATCAACTGATTGATCAGTCGTCACACCCGCCAGTGTCCCACCCGTTGTTATAATATCCCCTGCCAGTAATGCTGGTGTAACCGCGTCCAGGCTTGTAGCGTAGGAAACAACATCAAAGCCACCTACCAATGCAGCCTGCGCTGAACCAAGCCCCCCGAAAACTGACAGAATAGAAAAAATGGTTAATTGTCTTATTTTCACCGTGCTTCTCCTTCGATATTTCTATTAACCAGATCGGTAGAAAAAACACCCACCTGAGAACCGTTATTGACACCACCTGACGCATTGAAACCGCCATTAAAAAAGCTGCCATTTACCGTTTTCCCGGCATCCGAGGCGCCAAAATTCACCCCGTTGACAGCACCATTGATCTGGAAACCGTTAAACCCGTTGGCCGTAGCAAAATTCCCGTTAAAGGTATTAGTACCAAAATTGAATGTCAGCTTGACCGGTGAGTCGTAGTCAAGAACCAGACCGGAATAACTCGCGGAAACATGCCCTGCTGCAAAAGATTGCATTTGCTCCACTGTCGGTGTCATGCCGGTAACAAAATAACCATCCGAATCATTCAAAGTGCGTGTTGTGCCTTTATCCGACAGTAGATTGGCTACACGCTGTTCGGCAAGATGTCGCCAGTAACCGGCATTAACTCCGTTAAAACTGAATACCGTACCTGTATCCTGGTTTGTGTGACTAAGTGTTGAAGTATCCAGGTTTGTGGTTGCTTCCAGGGTCGATTCATCCAGCGAAACGATATGACCCTTTATTGTCTGGATATCCCCTGTCCCACCTGAGAAACCACCCTCTATCTGGACAGAATTAACGTCAGGTAACGCTTCAGGGCTATCTGTACCCGTCACTTTAAATTGGGTCACATTAAATGGCGTACCACCGGGATTGTTATTATTCGGGTCAGTGATCTGCTTCGATTTCAATTCAAAACCGGTCAAAACCGGTCCTGCCTTCCCATCTGTCCCGCCACTGGTACGTGAATAAGTCGCATAACCACAGTTTGCACCCGCATCACAAAATCCGCTGACTTCTACCACTTTAGGCTGGAATTCGTCGGCCTCCCCCGGCCGCTTGTTGTTCGCGGCATCAGGTTCAAGGGCGGCAACATAAGGCTCACCACCCGCGGCCGGACTGAGCACTGCCCAACGGCCCCATTTGTAGACAGAGTCTTCTTCCTTTTGTTTGGCAGCGTTGGCGGCGGCACTCATACCCAGTGCAAGCGCCACGCCGACGACGGTCAGTTTCTTTGCTGTGTTCATAGCCCTGTTGATCCCCCGGTCTGAAGTCGTACATCCCTACGAGAATGAAACTCGAATAGTATAGCTCAAGCAACGATCGTGCCTATATTAAAAATCCTTTATGTGGCAGTAAGTTGCGTGCTTCCAGCTAAACCGCAACGACACCATGTTGTAAATTTTTCCGTCAAACGGTACTGGAAGTTTACCGGCTATAGCTAATTTTATTTATTATATTTCAATGTGTTACAAGCTATCTTATGAGTGAGAAGTCGGTCACACTTTTATGTAAACAAAACCGACATATCTCAGAACCCCCGCGACAGGCTGGCTGTCCACTGGTTGCGTATGTAACTGTACAGGTCGCCGATATTCGAGTCATTGAATGTCCGCTCCCAGTACACATTGAACGCCCAGCCTTTCAGCAGGTCACCCTCGTCCTTGTACTGGTGTGACAGCCCCACCGTGGTGCGATATTCGACATCGTAACGGTCCTTGCTAAACAATGAATCCTGTCCGTCATAGCGGAACAGTGAAACGCGGCCACGCGCATAGACCGAACCGTTGTGCCAGGTATTCGTGTTGATGCCGGCATTGACCTGCCCGCCCAGGTAACCGTACTGGTCATCGTCTGCGAAGAACTTGATCAGCTTCGCACCGGCGGTAGTGATCACCTGGCGGTTGTTGAAATAGTGTCCCAGGTTGAGCCCGGTATCGAAATAGTCGCCTTCTCGTCCGGAATCGATATCACGGTTATAGGAACGCCGGGTATAGGTGGCATCCCAGTCAAGCTCACCATTATCAAACTGCCAGATGAATGACGGGTTAATGGAGTTGAACCAGCCCAGTTCGTGCCCACCCAGCCGCAGGTAATCGGAACGCAGTTGCAGCGAGGCGCGCCAGTGCCGCAGCATGAGTACGGCAGGCCCGGTATTTACGCTGGCCACCTGAAGGTTGAAATCGTGGAACTTGTTGTACTTGCGGGAGTAGAAGCTTGCCCCGCTCTGCCAGACCAGCATCCCGGTACGCTCGCCGAATTCGACACGCTTGCCGGACTGGTACAGGTGATCGACCCCGGCATTCACGATATAGGCGTTATCACTCTTCGCCGTCGCACCGGGCACCAGTGTCAGATCCACATCGCCGACACGAATAATGTTGTCCGACGGACCGACATTCACATTACTGTCGTGCATGACGCCGGCGGAAATAAACGGTTTGAGACTGTTTTTCTGGCCATACTGCGCAGAGTCACGCTTGACCTGGGCAAGGAAAGCCAGGATGGTCACGCGCACTTCGGGCGGCGTCGCCGGATTTTCCAGGACTTCGTTGGCAAGCTTCGCTGCATCTTCATAGCGCAAGGAGCGGTAGTACGCCAGCGCCAGTTCAAGCTTTGCACGGTGCAGCCGGGGGTTGATATCGAGGATCTTGCTGAAAGCGCGAATGGCTGTCTTCAGGCGTTCTTCCTGCAAGGCATCCAGCCCCTCGCGAAACTGCGCCTCAAGTGCCGGGTCCGCCTTGATATCCGCCGCCACAACCGGTGACTGCGCAGCAAACGCCAACATACAACCCACAAGACCAAACAGAACATTTCGACGGTATTTTATTGTTATGACTTGAACCATTTCTCTTCCCCAGTTAATTTGTTGCTTTGTCTCCGGCCCCTTTCCATGCTTCCGGAACCTTGGAATATTAGAAGAATTAACAGGCAAACACAATTGCACACGCGTCTCTCGCTGCTTCCCTCTTGCTTGCTGCTGCTTGTACTGGCGCTGTCCGGCCCCTCGGCAAACGCCTCGCCGGACGCTTTTCCCACCGATTTGTTCGGCTACCGGCAATCGCTGCAGAACGACACCACGATTTTCGGCCAGTGGATCCAAGTCCTTGAGCGACATATACTTCTTGATGTTCCGGAAGGCGACTGCTCAGCGAAAAAGCTCAACCGCTGCCACTTGCGCAACTGGCTGAGCTTTCTCGGAACACTGAAGCATCTTTCCCGCGCCGAACAGCTGGATGCCGTCAACCGCTACGCCAACCAGAAACCCTACATACTGGATATCGACAACTATGGCGTCGAGGACTACTGGGCGGTTCCGAAGGAATTTCTGTACAACAACGGTGACTGCGAGGACTACGCCATCACCAAAATGTTCTCTTTACGCTGGCTGGGCTTTGCGCCGGATGAACTGCGCATCGTGGTTTTACAGGATACCAACCTGCGTATTCCCCACGCCGTACTGGCGGTCGCCAGCCACAAGGACATCCTTATTCTGGATAACCAGATACAGGAGGTGATATCGCACCACAAAATCGTGCATTATGCGCCGGTATATTCGATCAACGAAAACCACTGGTGGATTCACTACACGAATTGATATGGATACCAGACCCATTCGTAACGGCATCCTGATCCTGGTCGCCATACTGCTGGTGGGCGGTTGGCTGATCAACACCTACGTGCAAAAAGAACGCCAGCGCGACCTGGACGACTGGGCCATCCGCCTTGGACTGGTCACCGAAACCCGGGTTGAAGCGATCGAAAGCTGGCTGGAAGCTCAACGCAAGGCACTGGGCGAACTGGCCAACAATGCTTCCGTACAGCTGTACCTGTGGCAACTGTCGCAGCGCAAGGGAAATCATGCGACGACCGAACCCGCGCAGCTGACCTATCTACGCAATCTGGTCATAGCCAGCGCCGAACGTTACGGTCTGACGCCCGAAACGGAACAACCGGAGATCCGCGCCAACCTGCCACAGCGCCACGACACCGGACTGGCCCTGTTCGATGACCAACAGCACCTTGTTGTCGCCACACAAGGCATGCCGGAAATCGGCAATGCCTTCCAGCAGGCGATTCGTGACGCCTTGCAAAGCGGTGAGATACGCTACAGCAAGCTGGTCACCGACCCGCATGATCGCATCCTGTTCGGTATTGCCGTGCCGGTGCCTGTGGTCATCGGCGCCGAGGCGAAGAAAAAGCATGGTGGCGTGGTGTTTGGCGTCTATAACGCCGCGCACAGCCTGTATCCGCTACTGAACCGTGGCGTACCGGTTGATCCCAGCGACGAATCCCTGCTGATCGCGAAGCAGGGCACACAGGTCGTTTACCTCTCCCCCACCAAGGCCGGTGATGTCCCGACACGCAAAACACTGCCACTCGACCGCAACGGACTGGCTGCCGCCGCGGCCGTTATGCAACCCGGGCAGTTTGGCGAATTTATCAATTACCGTGGCGAGCCGGTGCTGGCCACCAGCCGTCCGCTGCGCTCGCTCCCGTGGGTGCTGGTGCAGGAAGTGGACGCAAACCGTGCATTGCAGGAATCCAACCGTCACCGCCGCTCGTTGATTGTGAGTTTCTCGCTGTTGCTGTTCTTTATCGCTGCTATCCTGGTTGCCGCCTGGCGGCATGGCAGCAGCGTGCGCGCCTTGCAGGACGCCGATGAACTGCGCGCCAAGACGCACGAACTCCAGAACCAGACCGAGCTGCTGCACGCCGTCACCGACAACACCGAAGCGCATATCCTGTTACTGGATGCACAGCAACATGTGCTGTTTGCCAACACCCTTATTGCCCGTTCAACAGGCGCCGAGCCTGGGGAGCTGATCGGTAACACCCTGACCGGTGTACTGGGCCCGGCCAATGCCGCCCCGCTGGTCAAGGCTGTTGAACAGCTGCGCGATGACCACAAGACACACCACTGCACACTCACCCTGACACTGAACGAGGACACGCGGACCTTCCAGTGTTCGCTGGTACCGGTGGATCGGGTCGGCAAACGCGACAATGCCGTGCTGCTGGTGCTGCACGACATCACCCGACTGCAACAGGCGCAACAAAAGCATGCCGAACTGCTGCGCCGGCTGGTCGCCACCCTCATGCACGTCGTTGACCTGCACGACCCCTACTCCGCCGATCACACGGCGCGCATGGTGGAAGTCGCCAACAGCGTGGGACGCGAACTCAAGCTGGACGAACCACAGCAAAAATCACTCGACCTGGCCGCCAGCCTGGCCAACCTGGGCAAGATTTTTGTCCCGCGTGAAATCCTCACCAAGGTGGAACCGCTCACCGAAGCCGAACAGACCCTGCTGCAACGTCACGTCCAGTTCGGCGTGGAGTTGCTGGAAGACCTCGACTTTGACGGCCCCGTGCTCGACACCATTCGCCAGAAGCAGGAGCACATGGATGGCAGTGGCTACCCTGCCGGCCTGCGTGATGGTGAGATCATCCTCACTGCCCGCATACTTGCCGTCGCCAATGCATTTGTCGCGCTGGTCAGTCCGCGCGCCTACCGGCAGGCTGTCACCATTGAACAGGCGCTCGACCAGTTACTGAACGAAGCCGGCAGCAAGTACGACCGGCACGTCGTGGCGGCACTGTTCCACGTGGCGGAAAATCGCAGTGACTGGTCGGAGTGGAGTAACGAACCCGGATAATTCGTTACGGCGCCCACCGTCATCCTATGCTTGAAACAGCTCGCTGAGGATAGG
>JALWRY010000102.1 GCA_027080445.1 Thiohalobacter sp.
GTCGATCGTGAAAGCCTGGTAATCAACCAGGGGGCGCATGCCATTGCCGTCAATGCCTACCGGGAATCCGGTGTCAACGTATTGGAAGTGATGCAGTCGCTGCAGCAGGCGGCAAGCGAGCTTGAGGTGCCGTTGCGACAGGCCGGGCTCACTATGGAGCAGGTCTACGACGAGACGGTCTATATCCATAATTCTGTCAATATGCTGACCGGCAACCTGGCGGCTGGCGTGGTGCTGGCAATCGGGGTGTTGTGGTGGTTCTTCCGGCGGATCCGCGCCACCCTGGTGGTGGCGCTGGCGATCCCGCTGTGTCTGGCCGCCGCCTTTTTTGTACTCGATATCAGCGGGCATACGCTGAATATTATTTCCCTGGCGGGTCTTGCCTTTGCGGTAGGCATGGTGCTGGATGCCGGTATCGTGGTGCTGGAGAACGTGGTACGTCTGCGCGAGCAGGGCAAGTCGGGACAGGAGGCTGCCCTGCAGGGTGTGGGACAGGTGTGGGGCGCCCTGCTGGCCTCGACAGCAACGACTGTGGCGGTGTTCCTGCCGGTGGTGTTTCTGGCCGATGAAGCCGGGCAGTTATTTGCCGATCTCGCTATTGCGATTGCCGCTGCCGTGGTGGCGTCGTTGTTGATTGCGGTATCGCTGGTGCCGGTTGCCGCCAGTCAGTGGCTGGGCGATCTCAGTCTTGAAGACCGGCATGCACACTGGTGGCGCGCGACCACCCGCTGGCTGATGCGATTGAGCTCGACCCGCAAGCGACGTTATGGATTGATCCTGTTACTCGTCAGTGTTCCGCCGTTGCTGAGCGTGTTGTTATTGCCGGAGGCGGACTACCTGCCGGGTGGCAACCGTAATCGCGTGTCTGCCAGTATTAATGTGGCGCCCGGCGTTAATCTCAATACCATTGAAAAGGAAATGGGCCAGGTGATTGCCGAACGTATGCAACCCTACCTGACAGGCGAAAAACAGCCGCAGGTCAAACATTACTTTTTCGTGGTGTATCGGGGCGGCGCCTTCATGGCGGTACGTGCCGCGGACCCGGCGCAGGCGGGTGCGCTGGTGCCGGTGCTGAATCACATCGTCAGTGGTTTTCCGGATACGCTGGCGTTCGCGCGGCGTGATTCCCTGTTCCGGGGCTTTGGTGGCAGTGGCAGCGTTGATATCAATCTGCAATCCAGGCATCTGGAAACCTTGCTGGATGTGGCGCGCAGCGGGTATGACTTGATCAAGACGGATATACCGGGCGCCTCTGTCTCACCCCGGCCCGGGCTGGAAATGGCCGAACCGGAGATTCTGCTGGTGCCGGATGAACGTCGAATCGCCGAAGCCGGCTGGACCCGGGAGACCATGGCGCGCGTGGTACGTGCGTTTGGCTCGGGCTTGTTCGTTGGCGAATATTTCGACGGAGAGCGGCGGCGCAATATCGTGGTACGTGCCGAACCCTGGGACACGCCGGAAGCCCTGGCCGGGATGCCGGTGGTGACGCCGCAGGCCGGGGTGCTGCCACTGGATGAACTGGTGCATGTACAACGCACCGCCGGGCCGAACCAGATTCGCCGTCTCGACCGGCGTCGCACCGTGAGCCTGTCTGTCCGGGCGCCGGAAGGGATGTCGCTGGAACACCTGATGAGTGTCGTGCGTAGCAAAATTGCGCCCCGCTTGCAGGCCTTGTTGCCCGAAGACGGCGGCATACGCTATTCCGGCACGGCGGAGAAACTGGACCAGGCGCTGACGGCCATGGGTGGCAGCTTCCTGCTCGCCATCGCCCTGCTGTACCTGTTGATGAGTGCATTGTTCCGTTCCTTTATCGACAGCCTGCTGGTACTGGTGGTATTGCCGCTGGCTACCGTGGGCGGGGTGCTGGCGCTGCAACTGGTGAACCTGGTGACCTTCCAGCCGCTCGACCTGCTTACCATGATCGGTTTTGTTATCCTGCTGGGGCTGGTGGTCAATAACGCCATCCTGCTGG
>JALWRY010000103.1 GCA_027080445.1 Thiohalobacter sp.
GCCCGTGAGGCGTACCTGAAGCGGCAGGAACGCGCGGCCGCCGAGGCTACCTGATACGCTTCAGGCTGCTGCGGTCGAAATCACGTTCCGTCAGACCGGTCTTGAATTTATAGTCGCTCCAGGTCAGGCGGGTGCTTTTGCCCGTCTGGTGGTTTTCCATGTACATATCGTAAGCGCGCCAGTAGCGTCCCAGGAACTGCCGGTAGTCGTTGAAGGTCAGTGTTTTCAACAGGCTGTTCTTGCGGTCATAGTAGTCAATCTTCTGCGGGCGGTATTCGGCCTTGTCGATCCAGACGACCTGGCGCGTATACCCCGAGTTCGGATCGACCGGGTCACGTTCGATCACGAAGCAATCCATCCCCTTGTAGTTTTCATCACGCAGGTACTTGTAGGTATATTTTTCAACTTCCTGGGAAGACAGGTCCTCGTAGGCGAATTCACTGCCCATGAACGGTCCGGACTTGTTGCGTGAAGAAATACGCTTGACCCGTTTCAACGCCGGCAGGTACAGCCACTGGTCATCCGGCCCGCTCTTGTGGGTGAAACTGAGAAACGCCGTACCCTTCACATCGGCCGGACGATCAAAAATCGTCAGGCTCTTGTCACCGTCGTTTTTCTCTTCCAGGGTGCGAACGCGTATGTCCCGGGTACTTTCATCACCCTGACGGTTCTTCAACAGCATGGTCATGGTCGCGGTCGAATCATGGAAGCCGGTATCGCGCCGGTCTGCCTCGACGGCAATTTCAAGCCCCTTCTCTTCAGGTGTCTGTGCCATCGCATTCAACGACAGCCCCAGAAGTATCAAACAAACCAGTTTCTTCATTACTGCTCCTATGTCTTGTCCAGTGCGATCAACAGGGTCGGCAACAGCAGGAAATCCGCCAACAGCGCAAAACCGATGGTGATGGCCGTCAACAATCCCATGCCTGAATTCAGTTCAAACGGGGAATAGACCAGCACCAGGAACCCTGCCATCAATACCACCGATGTCGTCCACAGTGCTGTGCCAACCGTGTGAAACGCGTAACGCACGGCGGCCTCGGGGGTATACCCCTCTTCACGGCGCGCACGCAGGTATTTACTGAGAAAATGCACGGTGTCATCGACGATGATACCGAGCGTCATACCCGTCACGATAGAAAGCGCAAGCCCCACCTGTCCGACCAGCAGCCCCCACAGGCCAAACGCCATGGCGGCCGGCACCAGGTTGGGAATAATACTGATCAGCCCGATGCGGAATGATCTCAGCGCAAAAATCAGGATAAAGGAAATCAGCACCAGCGCAATCGTCGTGCCGATCAGCATGCTGTGTATATTACGTTTGCCAATGTGCGAAAACATGATACTTGGACTGGCGCCATGAACCTGCATGGAGGCCGGCGCATGCGTTTTCAGCCAGTGTTGCGCCCGCGCTTCCAGGGCAATGGTCTGATCACTGGACAGGCTCTCCAGCGACACATCCAGCTTGCTGGCGGATTTATCGACGTTGATCTGGTTATTCAGGTCGAGCCCGTAGGGCAAGGACATTTCATAGAGCAACAGGTACTGGGCGGCCAGCTCGCGACTGTCCGGCAGGCGATACCAGGCGGGATCATCACCGTGCAGGTTCATGTTCAGGCGTTTCATGGTGTCAGACAGGCTACTGACGTGCTTGACCTCCGGCTGGGCGCGGTACCACCGGGCAAATTCATCGAGTTTGCGCAGGTAGGCAGGATTGCTGATCCCCCCCGATTCACCCGCCCCGAGCGAATAGGAAATGCTGTACAGGCCGGTCAGGTGATCCGTGGTGTAATCCGTATCCACGCGGAACGCCACGCGTTGGTCAAAGTATTTGACAAATTCGTCATTCAACTGGTTACGCGGCAAAAAGGACGCCAGCCCCACCACCAGTAACGCCATCACCCACAGGATCAGTTTGTAACGATGCACCACCAGGTTTGCCAGCGCATCCATCACCGGCGCGGTGTGTGCGGCCACCTTTTTCTGCCGTATCGGGATCAGCAGCATCATGGCGGGAACCAGCATCAGGCTGTACAGGAACGATGCGACCACACCAAGTGCGACCACATTGCCCAGGTCACGGAATGGCGGCGCATCGGAAAAATTCATCGACAGGAAACCGATTGCCGTGGTTACCGAGGTGATCAGTATCGGCTGCAGGTTGATGCGCAGGCTTTCCTGCATGGCGTCGCGTTGCGATTCGCCAACGCGGACTTTCTGCAGGAAGGTCACCAGGAAATGTACGCTGTTGGCAACCGCCAGCGTCATGATCATGGTCGGCGCACTCGCCATCGGCGGCGTTATTTTGATCCCCAGCCA
Source organism: Thiohalobacter sp. (assembly GCA_027080445.1). Taxonomy (GTDB): domain Bacteria; phylum Pseudomonadota; class Gammaproteobacteria; order DSM-19610; family DSM-19610; genus Thiogranum. Next base: position 2,320 of record JALWRY010000103.1, read on the forward strand.
GCCGGCCACACCCATAGCGGTGATAATCGACAGGAAAATGACCAGCACGGTCACGAAGGTCGCCGCCACAGAACGCAGCAACACCACCAGCATCAGGATAATGACAAGGAACATCACGGGAATGAGCGTCTTCATATCACGCATCGCCATTTCCGAGAAGGCATTGTTAAGCAGCACCACCCCGGTCATGTGTACTTCGAGTTCCGGGTACTTCGCGCGGAGTTGATCGGCCAGCCGGCGACTGTAGGAAACCACTTCGGGCACTTCTTTCTCAGGGTGTATGCCCGGCAACTGGACAATAACATTGACCCCGGTAGTACTGGCATCCGGCGATATCAGGCGGTTGACCAGTAACGGCTCGTTGACAGCGATATGACGGATTCGCGCCAGTGCGGCATCATCCAGGGTGGACGGGTCCGGCACCAGGTCCTCGACCACCAGGTCATCGCCCTGGGCATAGGTATTCTGGAAATTGGTTACCGAATCCACACGAATCGAATAGGGAATCTGCCAGGCCCTGTCCTTGTCGGACAGCCAGCGCACGGCTTCCAGCGTTCGCCGGGTAAACACCTGGCCGTCCTTTGGTGTAATGACAAACAGGACGTTATCGGATTTGGTATAGGTGTTCTGCAGGTTCTCGAACGCCAGCAACTGCGGGTTCGCTTTACTGAAAAAGATGCGGTAGTCGTTTGAGAAGCCGAGGTGAAATACCCCCGTCGACGCCAGTACCACCATGACGAGTGCCCCGACACATGCGATCCATCGCCAGCGGATCAGCAGATCCGCAAGTAACCTTGCCATTCGATATCCTTGTTATTGCTTCAGTGTGTTTTCAGTGAACGCAGGAACTGTATCAACCCCCGATTACAGACCTTTAAACGATCCTTGCTTTGCGCGCTTTTTGCAAGCCCTATGCAGCCTTCCAATGCCGCCATGACAAACGTTGCAATTTCCTCACAGTCACAGTCCGTACGGATCAGCCCCTGCTGCTGCGCCTGTTGCAGCGCCTGCCGGGTAGCGCCGTGCCACTCCCCGAAGGCATGATCGAGGCGTTGGCGAAAGCCTTCGTCCAAAGGAGACATTTCCTGGGCCAGATTGTTCAGCGGGCAACCGTACTGGATCATTTCAGGGGGTTTGGTATCCGGCATCTGCTCGATTACATCGATCAGCGCCTGCAACGGGTCCGCCGCGCCGCGCAGTGGCAGAATCCACACGGCCTGCACCATCGGCAAGATCACTTCATCGACAACAGCATAGCCAAGTGCCTGTTTATTCGGAAAATGATGGTAAAGCGCGCCTTTTGTCAGGTGGGTAGCCGCCAGCACTTCATCCAGGCGCATGCCCTGGAAACCGTTGCGGTAGATCTCCATAAAGGCGGCTTCGAGGATGCGTTGGCGTGTCTGATCCGGGTTTCTCGTCGCCCTGGCCGTATTTGCTGCCTGCTGCATCTTCCAGTACCTCTCACTGCTGCGCTGCTACCACTATCAGGCATATTATTGGGGAACTTATGCCGGAAAGCTATTGACAAACCATCTGGTCGGTTCGTATTCTACAGACCAGACAGTATGTAGGCAAGCGCCACAGCCTACGTGAAATCGCCAGGAGAGCACCCGTTATGACAGCAACAACACTCGGTCTCAGTATCGGTGAAGCCATCCCGGATCGCCGCCTTTCAGCCAACGCCCACTCGGGAACCCTACTGCTGAGAGGCAAACGCCTGCGCATCGATGTCAGCGAAAGCGCCGTTGAGGCACTGTCAAACCGGGACACGCCGCTACTGGTTGAACTCGAACTGTATTTCAGCTGCCTGGTACGTAAACAGGTTCGCTTTTCAGAACTTAAAGCGGAACCTGACACAAATGACGACACCTGCACCCGCGTCATGCGCGGCCTGTATGCCAGTTTCCGCGCCGTGACCACGGCCCACTGTCGTATCGATGAAACCGACGGCAAGCCCCCGGTCGAAACCCTGCCGGTGAAAAAACCGGACCTGTTTGTCCCGGACTGGCTGAAACTGGATTACCGCGCCGGCCGCTGGCTGGGCGAGTACGGATTCAAGAATGACCTCTGACCCCTTAACCCTGACGGGAGGTTTAACATGACCAGTGAAACAAGCAACACCGATATGGATCAATGGCTCGACAGGAAACTTGACGAGTTACTGCCGGACAAGCTCAAGACCATTGATGAAGCCAGAACACCTTCCATGGCCATCATTGCCACCAAGGGTACGCTGGACTGGGCCTACCCGCCCTTCATCCTCGCCTCCACCTCCGCCGCGCTGGGGTGGGACACCTCTGTTTTCTTCACCTTCTACGGCCTGCTGCTGCTGAAGAAAGACCTCAGTGACGCCAAGGTCAGCCCCCTGGGCAACCCGGCCATGCCGATGAAAATGCCGTTTGGTCCCAAGTGGTTCCAGAATTTCGACTGGCCGATGCCCAACCTGCTGATGGCCGGCGTTCCCGGCTTTGAAAAGGTCGCGACCGGCCTGATGAAGAAGACCTTCAAGAACAAGGGGGTAGCTACCGTTGAAGAACTGCGCGAACTCTGTATTGAAGCCGATGTCAAAATGATTGCCTGTCAGATGACGGTGGACGTTTTCGGTTTCGACCAGAGCGAGTTTATCCCTGAAGTGACCGACTATGTCGGTGCGACCTATTTCCTTCCAGTCGCCAAGGATGCGGATATCTGCCTGTTTATCTGAACCGGGCTTCATAGTCCCTCCTTATGCCGGCGCCATGCGCCGGTTTTTTTTGTCCGGTTATGCGAAAATACCCCGCTTTGCCGTCATTGAAACCCTATGTCACAGGCCGTCAGCCACTCAAGCCCGGATTCCCGCCTGACAGACCCTTTCCAGTCGCGTCTGCCGGAAGCCCGTCAACAACATACACTCTGGTCTCGCCTGTATGGCGACAGCCTGCCGCTGGTGCTCGCCAATGCCGTGCAACAGTCCGAAAGACTGCTGCTGGTGGTTACCCCGGACAGCCAGTCCGCCGAACAGTTACAGCGCCAACTACGCTTTTTCTGTACCGATGCCACGCTGGACATCCTGTGTTTCCCCGACTGGGAAACCCTGCCCTATGACACCTTTTCACCCCACCAGGACATCATTTCCGAACGTCTTGAAACCCTGTGCCGCCTTCCTGACCTGAAGCGTGGCGTACTGCTTGTGCCGGTGGCCACCCTGTTGCAGCGCCTGCCGCCGAAAAGCTTTCTTGACCAGTACAGCCTGGTGCTCGATCGCGGCGACACCCTGGATCTCGACGCCATGCGCACGCGCCTGGAAACCGCCGGCTACCGTTGCGTGGCGCAAGTGATGGAGCATGGCGAGTTTGCCGTGCGCGGCGCGTTGCTGGACCTGTTCCCCATGGGTAGCCCAACGCCTTACCGCATCGACCTGTTCGACGACGAAATCGAATCCATCCGCACCTTCGACCCGGAGACCCAGCGTTCTATCGACAAGGTGCAACAGGTACGCCTGCTGCCGGCACGGGAATTTCCCGTCGATGACGCCGCCATCCGGCGCTTCCGCCAGCACTGGCGGGATCTGTTTGAAGGCGATCCGCAACGGGCACTGGTCTACCGCGACGTCAGCAACCAGGTGATACCCGGCGGCATCGAGTACTACCTTCCACTGTTCGTCGAAGCGACGGCGACCCTGTTCGACTACCTGCCCGGCGACTGTTGTCTTGTCGAAAGCGAAGACGCACAGGACGCCATCGAAACCTTCCGCCGGGAAGTCGAGGAACGCTACGCATCGTTACGCCATGACGTCGAACGCCCGTTACTGCCGCCGCAACACCTGTACCTGTCGCAGGAGGAAATAGACCATGCACTGGACGCCAGTGCGCGGATCGAACTGCAACGCGCCGAAGCCCTGGACACACACGCACACGCCGTTAACTATGCCACGCGCGCCCTGCCCGACCTGCAGATCAAGGCGCGCAGCGAACGGCCGGCCGGCGCCCTGCAGGACTTCATTGCCGGCTTTGCCGGCCGCGTACTGATTTGCGCCGAGTCGGCCGGTCGGCGCGAAACCCTGCAGGGGCAACTGCGTGAATTCGGTCTGCGCGCCAGGACGGTCGACAACTGGCAAGCTTTCCTGGACAGCGACATTGCGCTGGCCATCACCGTCGCGCCGCTGGAACAGGGCGCATGGTTACCGGGCGACAGCTCCATTGCGCTTATCACCGAGTCCCGACTGTTTGGTGAACGCGCCCTGCAACAGCAACAGCGCCGCAAACCCAAACGCGACGCCGAGGCCATTGTCCGCAACCTCACCGACCTGCACACCGGTGCGCCGGTGGTCCATGAAGATCACGGCGTAGGCCGTTACCTGGGCTTACAGAAACTGACCGTAGGCGGCCGCGAAGCGGAGTTCCTGACCCTGGAATATGCCGGTAACGACAAGCTCTACGTGCCGGTCGCCTCCCTGCACCTGATCAGCCGCTACACCGGCTCCAGCCCGGACACGGCGCCACTGCACCGCCTCGGCAGCGACCAGTGGGAGAAAGCGCGCAAGCGTGCAGCGCAACGCGTGCATGATGTGGCCGCCGAACTGCTGGATATCTACGCACGCCGCGCTGCCCGTAAAGGCTATACCTTCCCCTTCGACGCAGACGAATACAGCGCCTTTGCCAGTACCTTCCCGTTTGAAGAGACCCCGGACCAGGCCAGCGCCATCGAGGCGGTCATCGCCGACATGACCGGCCCGCAACCCATGGATCGCGTGGTCTGCGGCGATGTCGGTTTCGGCAAGACCGAAGTCGCCATGCGCGCGGCCTTTATCGCGGCGCAGGCCGGCCGCCAGGTCGCGGTGCTAGTACCCACCACCCTGCTCGCCCAGCAGCACTACCAGAACTTCGCCGACCGCTTCGCCGACTGGCCGATCAAGGTCGATGTGCTGTCGCGCTTCCGCAGCAAGAAACAGCAAAACGATATCCTGCAACAGTTCTCGAGGGGCACACTGGATATCCTCATCGGCACACACAAGATCCTGCAGGGCGATGTGAAACCGAAGAACCTCGGCCTGGTCATTATCGATGAAGAGCATCGCTTCGGGGTGCGCCAGAAGGAAAAACTCAAGGCACTGCGCACTGAGGTCGACCTGCTGACGCTCACCGCCACGCCGATACCACGCACCCTGAACATGTCCCTGTCCGGCCTGCGCGACCTGTCCATCATCGCCACGCCACCGGCGCAGCGCCTGACCATCAAGACGTTCATCACCGAATGGAACAAGGCCACCATTCGCGAAGCCTGCCTGCGCGAGATCACCCGTGGCGGCCAGGTGTACTTCCTGCACAATGAAGTTGACAACATCGAAACCATGGCCCGCGAATTACGCGAACTGATCCCCGAAGCCACGCTGGAGATCGGTCACGGACAGATGCGCGAGCGGGAACTGGAACAGGTAATGCTGGATTTCTACCACCGCCGTTTCAATATCCTGCTGTGTACGACGATTATCGAAAGCGGTATCGATGTACCGACCGCCAACACCATCCTGATCAACCGCGCCGACCGGCTGGGACTTGCCCAGTTGCACCAGCTGCGCGGCCGCGTCGGCCGTTCGCATCACCGCGCCTACGCCTACCTGGTGGTGCCGCCGCGCAAAGCCATGACCGCCGACGCCATCAAACGCATCGAAGCCATCGAATCCCTGGAAGAGCTGGGTTCCGGCTTCACACT
>JALWRY010000104.1 GCA_027080445.1 Thiohalobacter sp.
ACTGACCTGCAGCATGGAGGCCAGGTCATGCGCCCAGCTCAAATCTTCCCGCTTTGCCGTCCTGGCAATAATCCACTGCCCGGACCTGAGCGTCAGCAGCCATAGCAACAGGAACAACACCAGCCCCACATAACCCTGCTCACCCAGGGTTTCAAAATAAATACTGTGCGCATCGTGGTAATCGTAGGGATTCGGTGCATAAATCAGAAACATATCTTCCGTGAACGCCTGGAACCCGCCACCAACCACTGGCCGGTCACTGGCAAGATTATAGGCAAAATGCCAGGCGTTGATACGGCCCAACGCGGAAGCATCCTGCTCGTAGGTGTCAATGGTTTCCATCCTGGATGTCCATTTTTGTGGAACAAACGGGATGATGGAAACAATCATGATCACGATCATAATTGCAGCCACAACCCGGTTCCTGCCCTTCCACCACAGGGAAATGAGCATCGCTGCGCCGGCCAGCAAGGCGCCACGCGAATAGGAGGCCAGGATAGCAAAGCCCGACAACACCATCGTTCCCAGGATCGCCCGGCTGATCCAGACATTGGTCGTTTGTTGCTGCAGATAGCGCAACAGGGGCATCACAATAATCAATGCCAGTGCAATTTCGTTATTGCCCTCGATAAAGGTTTCCGGTGGGCCCCAGACCCGGTACTGGCCCGCTGTCAGTATCGTAAAAATACCGCCCTTGATCCCGAAAAACCCGATGGAGAAGGCGATCACCCAGACCAGTTGATTGATGCGTTCCCGGTTAGCCATCAGCATCAGTGTAAAGATCGCCATGACCTGGATCTTGATGACCTTTTTCATCTCGATAAAAGCGGCATCGGGATGCACGGCAAAGAAGGTTGTCACCAGCATCCAGAAGATAAACAGGCCCCACACGACGGTGATCGGCGTAAGCGGGATGCGTTTGGGTTCCTTGCTGAAAATAAAGCCGATGAATATCGCTATCGCGGTAACAGCAGAGAAAGGCAGGTTATAGGCAAACCCCCACGACATGCGATGCGGATTCATATAGGCCAGCCAGGACCAGACCAGGATACCGATGGACGGTTTGCGGATAATCCAGGGCACCGCGCCAAACACAATCAGTGTGATGATAATATCGCGCATGCGCTACACCCGCTTGCTGCCGGCCTGGTCAATGAGGGCCTGGAAACGCTCCTCCACTTTCCTGGCATTCGCATCCCAGGTGAATTCACGTTCGCTTATCGTCTGCCGGGCGCCTTGCCCGATCCTGGCCCGGAGTTCAGGATCTTCAAGAAGACGCTCGACAGTCCTGAGAAAACCTTCCTCCTCCCCGGGATCGAACAATAGCGCGCTCTGTTCGTGTATCAGTATCTCACGAATATTTGCCGTGTCGGGCGCGACAATCGCCCGGCCCAGCGCCAGGTATTCAAACAGCTTCAGGGGTGAGGCGTATTCAACGACATCCGGCTGCAGGGCGATATCGAAACAGGCCACATACTTCGACACCTCCTCGCGCTCGATGACCCCGGTAATGGTAAGCGCATGCGCTACACCCAGCGCCCTCGCCCGGTCCTCGATCTGTTTTCGCGCCGGCCCGTCGCCGACCAGCAGGAGATGCTTCTGGACGCCACTCTGATCCGGCTTCAACAACTCGACGACACGGTCAAGACGGTGCCATTCACGAACAAAGCCGGTAAACCCCAGTACCAGTTTATCCTCCAGCCCGAGCTTTTGGCGCATTTCCGTGTCGTTATCCTCCAGACTGAACCGTTGCGGGTTGATCCCGTTGTGGATCACCAGAATATGGTCACGACTCACACCCGCCTGTTCGACCTGATCCGCCAGCACCTGTGTCACCGGGAGTACGGTACAGGCATTGCGCCAGGTCTGCTGTTCGGTCCAGCGCGCCAGTCCCGGCAAGGCGATGCCATTATACTTGCTGCGTTCCTGGAACAACGGCGCATTGACTTCCAGCA
>JALWRY010000105.1 GCA_027080445.1 Thiohalobacter sp.
AAACCGATGTGCGCCGTCATGCGCCGTACCTGGCGGTTACGACCTTCCCTGAGGGTCAGTTTCAGCCAGCGGGTGGGGATGTTTTTGCGCTCGCGAATCGGCGGATTGCGTGGCCAGATAGCCGGTTCGTCCATCAGTTCAGCCTGCGCGGGCAGCGTGGGGCCGTCCTTCAGGGTGACGCCATCCCGCAGTGGCTGCAGATCGGCATCGGTGGGATTACCTTCGACCTGCACCCAGTATTCCTTGGACTTGCCATGTTTCGGATTGGCGATACGCTGTTGCAGCCTGCCGTCGTCGGTCAGCACCAGCAGGCCCTCGCTGTCGTAGTCGAGTCGGCCGGCGCAATAGACGCCCGGCAGGTCGATATAGTCGGCCAGCGTGGATTTTTCGCTATCGGTAGTGAACTGCGATAACACCCGGAAGGGCTTGTTGAACAGTACAATCACCTGTCGAATACGATAGGCGCCACGTCATCGAACTTTTCGGCAAAGTGTACCGTGATACCTTCGGTGATGTGTTCCGGGATATCTTCAAAGTCCCCCCGGTTGGCTTCCGGCAGAATCAGCTCGCGGATATTCATACGGCGTGCGGCAATGACTTTTTCACGGATACCCCCGACAGGTAATACCTGCCCGGTCAGCGTCAGTTCGCCGGTCATGGCCAGTTTACGCACCGGGCGGCGGTTCCTGGCCAGCGACAACAGGGCGCTGGCCATGGTGATGCCGGCGCTCGGACCGTCTTTCGGCGTGGCGCCGGCCGGTACGTGCAGGTGAATGAGCGAGTGCTCGAAGAAGTCTGGCGATGCGCCCCAGCGCTCGGCATTGGCGAGGATATAGCTGTAGGCGATTTCCGCCGACTCGCGCATGACATCGCCAAGCTGGCCGGTCAGTTTGAAACCGCGGGTAAAGCTGTGAATCCGTGTGGCCTCGATGCTCAGGGTGGCGCCACCCATCGCCGTCCAGGCCAGGCCGGTAATCACGCCGACCCCGGTCATACGTTTTTCCCGGCCGAATACCGGTTTGCCGAGGTAATCCTCGATATCCCTGGCCCTGATGTGGATGGGGGTTTTCTCACCTTCAAGAATCTTTACCACAGCTTTGCGGGCGATCGCGCCCAGGTATTTCTCCAGCCGTCGCACGCCGGCCTCACGCGCATAGTCTTCGACGATCTTGCGCAAGGCCGCCTTGTCGATGCGTAACTGGCCGCGTGGTTTCAGGCCATTACGTTCCAGCTGGCGCGGCAACAGGTGGTGGCGGGCGATATCCATTTTTTCACTGGCGAGGTAACCGGACAGCTGGATCATTTCCATACGATCCAGTAGCGGGCCGGGAATGGTGTCGAGCTGGTTGGCGGTACAGATGAACAGCGCCTTGGACAGGTCAAACGGGACATCCAGGTAATGGTCGAGGAAGTCACTGTTCTGTTCCGGGTCGAGGACTTCAAGCAAGGCTGACGCCGGGTCGCCCTGGTAGGATGCGCCGACCTTGTCGATTTCATCGAGCATGATGACCGGGTTGGCGGACTGGGTGTCCTTGATCGACTGGATGAACTTGCCCGGCATGGCGCCCACATAAGTGCGGCGGTGTCCCTTGATCTCAGCCTCGTCGCGCATGCCGCCGAGTGAGAAGCGGAAGAATTTGCGGCCCAGCGCGCGTGCAATGGAACGCCCCAGCGAGGTTTTGCCGACACCGGGCGGGCCGACGAACAGGATGATCGAACCGGACACTTCGCCCTTCATGATGCCGACGCCGATGAATTCCATAATGCGTTGCTTGATGTCTTCCAGACCGTCGTGGTCTTCATCGAGGATGCGCCGCGCCTCGGCAAGATCCAGCTGGTCTTGTGTATGTTTGCCCCAGGGCAGGCCGGTCAGCCAGTCGAGGTAATTACGCGTGGTGGAGTACTCCGGCGAGCCGGTTTCCAGCACCCCGAACTTGTCCATTTCTTCCTTTATGCGTTTTTCGGCCGCTTCCGGGAGAGTCAGGGATTCCAGCCGTTCCCTGAACTTGTCCAGTTCTGCCGTGCGGTCGTCCTTGGAAATACCCAGTTCTTTCTGGATCACCTTCATCTGTTCGCGCAGGATATGTTCGCGCTGGTGTTCCTGCATATCCTTTTCCACTTGCCTGCGGATATGCGCCTGCGCCTTGGCGACTTCCAGTTCCTTGATCAGCAGCGCATGGACACGTTGCAGGCGTTTGAGCAGGTCAACCGCCTCCAGGACTTCCTGTTGCTCGTGTTTGGCCGAGGTGGTGAGGCTGGCGGCAAAGTCGGCGAGATGCGAGGGGTCGTTGGGGTGGAAGTTGTCGAGGAACAGTTTGAATTCTTCGCCGTACAGGGGGTTCAGCGGCACCAGTTCCTTGATGGTGTTAATGATGGCGATGGCGTACGCCTTGATATCCGGTTGTTCGTCGTAATTCTGTTCCGGGAAATAGCGAACCTGCGCCGTAAACGGGGCCTGTTTGCCGATCCATTCCGTCACGCGGAAGCGTTGCAGGCCTTCCATCAGGACCTGCAGTTTGCCATCCACGCGGCCGGTCCGGTGAATCCGCGCGGCCGTCCCCATCTTGTAGAAATCGTTCAGGGTGGTCTGTTCCGGTCGGTCGGTATCCGTCAGTAACAGGCCGATGACGCTGTTCGCGTTTTCCTGCGCCAGCCGGATGGTGGATTCCCAGGTGCCGGGGTCAAGGAGCAAGGGGATGACCTGGCCGGGAAAGAACGGGCGCTCGGATTGCGGCAGGATGGGGATAGTCCCCGGCAGGACATCCTGCGCACGCACCAGTCCACTGGCGTCGGGCTTGTCTTCGTCGATGTAATCGTTCGTTTCAGAATTATCCATGGTCGGGGTTCTTGTTGTCCGTGTGGGATGTAACAAATGGAGTGTCTTGGAGGATAAATCAAGTCCTGGCAAAAAGGATTTTTGTTACGTGGGTTATCCACAGATTCTGTGGATAACTCTGTGGATTACCCGTATCGAAGTGCAGCGAATGCCTGAAAAACCCGGTTCTGCGTTAAATCGTACATTTTTTAATCAATTTGTAATAATTGTTATAAAACAATGAGTAATAGAGTATTTGTAGACTGAAAATCAAGCGAATGCCGCTTCAGGCGGTGATTTTCGGATTGCCTGCAAAGCCCTGTGTATAAGAACCGGCGTGTGGAACGCGGGGGATACGGATGTCAAGCGGAAAAGCGGGTTATTTTTGTGCCTGTTCCTTTACGGCAGGGCAACATTCCTGCCGCAAATTGCCGTTATACTGGATGTACCGTAACAACAGGATAACAATACAAACTAATGGATTACACTGTCGTGGATGCCCGCATCAGTCCGCAGGGACGCCTGGATGTCTTGTCACAAGCCGAAGTCAACCGCCTGCTCGATAGCAGCAAGGGCGGCCTGTATAACCTGCTCCGTAATTGTTCGCTGGCCGTACTCAACTGCGGCAATTCGCTGGACGACGGCAAGGAGCTCCTGGAACGTTACCCGGACTTCTCGATCAGCGTCCTGCAGCAGGAACGCGGTATCAAGCTGGAGGTTATCGGTGCGCCGGCGCATGCTTTTGTCGACGGTGTGATGATCAAGGGCATCAACGAGCACCTGTTCGCGGTGCTGCGCGATGTGATCTACGTCAGCAACGAGATCGAAAACAATTCCAAGTTTGACCTCGGCACGCCGGAGGGCGTCACCAATGCGGTGTTCCAGATATTGCGCAACGCGCGCGTGCTGGTGCCCCGGGCCGAGCCGAACCTGGTGGTGTGCTGGGGCGGGCATTCCATCAGCCGGGAGGAATACGATTACACCAAGGTGGTGGGTTACCAGCTCGGCTTGCGTGGTCTGGATATCTGTACCGGCTGTGGCCCGGGCGCCATGAAAGGGCCGATGAAAGGCGCCAATATCGGTCATGCCAAGCAGCGTATCAGTCCCGGCGTCTACCTGGGGATTACCGAGCCGGGTATTATTGCCGCGGAATCGCCAAATCCCATCGTCAATAACCTGGTGATCATGCCGGATATCGAGAAGCGTCTTGAGGCTTTTGTGCGCACCGGCCACGGCATTGTGGTGTTCCCGGGTGGCGCGGGTACGGCCGAGGAAATTCTCTACCTGTTGGGGATTTTACTGCACCCTGATAATGCCGGCATGCCTTTCCCGTTGATACTGACCGGCCCCAAGCATGCCGAAGACTATTTCAAACGCATCAACCAGTTTATTGTCGATACGCTGGGCATCGAGGCGCAGCAACGCTATAAAATTGTGATCGACAACCCGGAACGGGTGGCGAGGGAAATGGCCGAGGGTATTCGCCAGGTGCGGGAATTCCGCAAGGTGCACGGCGATGCCTATTATTTCAACTGGATGCTGAAGATCGACGAGGCGTTCCAGAAACCGTTCCTGCCGACGCATGAAAATATGCGCGCCCTGGCGCTGCACAAGGACCAGGACAGGCACGAACTGGCGGCCAACCTGCGGCGCGCGTTTTCCGGTGTGGTAGCGGGGAACGTCAAGGATGAAGGCATACGTTCCATCGAGGAACATGGTCACTTCGAGATCCGTGGTGATACGGAAATCATGGAGCCGATGGATGAATTGCTGTCTTCCTTTGTCGCCCAACACCGCATGAAGCTGCCGGGTAAGGAATACACCCCCTGCTACCGGATTATCAAGTAGGCACAGGACCCATGCGCGACAGACTCTACCGTATTGCAACGGGTGCTCCTTACTGGATGGCGCTGGTGTTGCTGGCATTCAGTCTGGAAGGCGTGGCGCTGTTCTACCAATACCGGCTCGATTACGGGCCGTGTGTCATGTGTATCCATGTACGTGTCTGGCTGCTGGGGCTTGTGTTTGCCGGATTGGTGGGTTTACTGGCGCGGCGCTGGCGTGGTCTGCTGGTACTGGCGCAGTGCCTGGTAGCGATAGTCGGGGCGGGCATGCTGGAACGTTCGCTGAAACTGCTGGGTACCGAGCGCGGCACCTATGAGGGCAGTTGCGCCATGGAATCGGGTCTGCCCGCCTGGTTTGCACTGGATAAATGGTTCCCGTCCGTGTTCCAGGTGCAGGAACCCTGCGGCTACACCCCGGAACTGTTATTCGGTATCACCATGGCCGAGGCGCTGGTCGTATTGTCCGGGTTGCTGCTGGTCCTGGGCCTGGTGATGACAGTCGTGACCCTGGCGGGGCGATCACGCTGAAGGGGGTTCGCCGAAGCGTGCATTCAGCCATTCGATAATACGTTCGGATTCATACATCCAGGTGACCTGCCCATCGTCACCGGTAATCTGCAGGCAGGGCACCTTGACCTCGCCGCCGCCTTCCAGCAGGGCCTGCCGGTGTTGTGGATCGTTCTGCGCATCACGCAACTCGATATGCAGCGACAGCCGCCTGAGTGCCTGCCGGGTCTTGATGCAGAACGGGCAGGTGCGGAACTGGTAGATCGCCAGTTGTCGGGTGGCTTCATCGACACGTTGCTGCGCCGGGGCAGGCCGCGTCATCCCCTTTGGCGCCGTGATCCACTCCCACAGCAACAGGATCGGGCCGACAATAGCCCGCACCAGCTTGAAAAAAAGGCGGATTAACAATCTCATGGGGAATCAGGTGGGGATAATGCTGAATTCGCTGACCTGTTCCATGTTGGTCAGGGTTTCGGCCAGGTTAAAGAAATTTTTCGTACTCCTTGAACGCACCGTCATCTCATACTGGAAGAATTTGCCTTCCCCGGCCATTGTGTAACTGGCATCAAACGATTTGATCCGGTGTTCGGCAATCAGTTCCCGTAGCTGTGTCTCGTTATAGGTTTTCATCTCACGGATGAAACGTACCCGGAAACGCGCATAGGTTTGCGACGGCAGCATGTTTTCAATCCAGCGGAAGATCGACAGTGTGACCACGGTCAGACCAGTGGCGAGAAATGCCGGGTAGTAGAAACCCATGCCAATGACAATGCCGATCGAGGCCGTCATCCAGATGGAGGCGGCAGTCGTCAGCCCGCGTACGGACAGGCCCTCCTTGATAATGACCCCGGCGCCCAGGAAGCCGATGCCGGTCATAATGCCCTGCGCCAGGCGGGTCGGGTCGGCGCGTATCGTCGCCATATACTGCTCGGGTATCAGCTGCCACTGGTAGAACATCAGTACCATCAGCAGGCTGGATGAAACGCAGACCAGCGCGTGGGTGCGGAAACCGGCTTCGCGACCATGCAGTGCGCGTTCCAGCCCGATAATGCCGCCGGCCAGCAAGGCCAGTAACAGGCGTGAAGCAATCAGAGTGTAATCGTATTCCATTTTCAGGGCTTTGTGATGTGACTGACTGGCGGCGAATGATAGCAGAATGCGTCAGCCGGGATGGAAACTTGCGCGTTTTGTTCTACGCTTGTCCCGGGGGCAGGTCGTGTATCGGCAAGTCGGGTGGAATGCCAGGTATTGGACAAGCGTCTACAGGGTACAGGGGTGGCAGGGTAGTACCATGTCAGGGAATCGTTAAAGGAGGAAGCCGGCTTGTCAATCAGACTGGGTGATATCGCACCGGATTTTACCGCACAAACTACGCAGGGCGTGATTCATTTTCACGACTGGATCGGGGATGGCTGGGTCATGCTCATGTCGCACCCGGCGGATTTCACGCCGGTCTGTACAACGGAACTCGGCTACGTGGCGAGTATTCGCTCTGAATTTGACCGCCGCCACGTCAAGGTCATCAGCCTCAGCGTGGACACGCTGGAGGCGCATGACCGCTGGGCGAGGGATATCGAGGATACCCAGGGTTATGCACTCAATTATCCGTTGATTGCCGACCCGGAGGCGGAAATTGCCACACTTTACGACATGATTCATCCCGCTATCGACAATACATTGACGGTGAGGAGCGTGTTTATTATCGGTCCCGACAAGCGCGTCAAGGCAACAATGAGTTACCCCGTCAATAGCGGGCGTAATTTCGACGAGTTGATTCGGCTGATCGATTCGCTGCAATTGACCGAGGATTTTGACGTATCGACCCCGGTGAACTGGCGCCCCGGCGGGGATGTCATTATCTCGCCAACACTCAGCGATGCACATGCGCGGCGCAAATTCCCCGAGGGCTGGACCCTGGTGAAACCCTACATCCGTATTGTGCAGCAGCCACTTCGCGATACCTGAACAGCGCTTATTTGGTCTGTTCCTTCACGATCTGTTCATAAACAAAGCCGTGCAGTGCAAAGGTGTCTTGCTGGTTTTCGGGGAGTAACTCAAGGCCGTAGTGGAAACTGCGTTCGCCGTTCACGTCATTCTGTTCGACCAGTACGTTGCGGATAATGGCTGGCAGCGACAGCAGTTTTTCACGGCCGGCAATTTTAACGGCGCAGTTGAGGGTCACCGCGTCATCGACTTCACCCAGTTGTTCGCCGGAGCGCATCAGCGCGCCCGAGGTGCTGATATCGATGATGGTCCCGGATCGCGGCTTGTCGAACTGGAAATCCGGGTTGGAATTTTTTAGCGAGGCAAACAGCTTGACAGCAACCCGTTGCGCCTTGCGTACGGTAATCTGCTGCATCTCCTTGGGATAGGCGAGGTGCAGGTAGGGGAAGGGGCGGGAACAGTTGAGTAACACGCTGGTGGTGAAGCCGACGATGCGGTTGCCAACCATCATGCGCACCACAAACCGCTGGCCCTCCCGGATGATCATCACCTTGTCCCCGGACATTGGCGTGGTGACCAGCAGACTGGCGCCGGGCAGGTAGCCAATCAGTTTGACGTGCCAGCGACGCGTGTCTTCGCCATCGTGCGGCTGAAGTTGCAGGGACTCGCCCACCTGGATTTTTAGCTCGGTGTGCTCCACGCGGTCCATTGTAGATCAAAACATATTGATTCAAAAGGTAGTTTCGCATTTCCGGCGCCAGGGACTATAATCCTCCGGATCTTGAATGCGGCCATTGCATGAAACGCCGCATACCACGGGCAGGGAGGCCGGGGATGGGGGAAGGAATACAGG
>JALWRY010000106.1 GCA_027080445.1 Thiohalobacter sp.
GTCCATTGCGCTGACAGCCTTCAACAAGCTGTTTGCGGTGATCACCCTGCCACTGTACGTGGAACTGGCCACACGCTGGTTTACCGGGGAAGCACAGCAGCTGTCACTGCCGGCCGGTGAGGTTTTCCTGCGACTGGTGGTCATTGTCCTGGTGCCGACAATGGCCGGGCTTGTGCTGCGCCACCGTTACCCGGCCCTTGCGGAACGTTTACAGCCTTACGTCAAACGTGGCGCCATCCTGTTGCTCATTACCCTGGTGGTCTGGATCGTGATACGCGAACGCGAAACCCTGCCGGGCATGTTCCTGCAGGCGGGGCAAGCGATGCTGGTCCTGTGCCTGCTGACCATGAGCCTGGGTTACCTGACGGCGGCTTCCGTGAAGCTGGCGCGCCCACAGCGAACGGCCATCGTTCTGGAAACCGGGATGCAGAGTGGCGGCATGGCCATTCTGATCGCGACCGGTATCCTGGGTTCTGCTTCCATGGCCGTGCCGGCCATCGTTTACTCGCTACTCATGTACCCGTTGGCCGGGCTATTCGCGTGGCGGCAAAATGCCCGGACCCTGGCATAGCCAGCGCCTTCACAAACGGTAGCCCAGTCGAAGTCCCAGGGTGCGCGGCGCCCCCCAGAAGTGCTTGATGCCGATCAGCGGGTCGTTGCGGATGATGGTTTGCGCATACAGCTGGTCGGTCAGGTTCCTGCCGTACACCTCCCCGTACCAATGACCCTTGCGACTTTCAAACACCAGGCTGGCATTGAAGATACCGTAGCCCTTTTCTTTCACGTCGTTGTCTTTATAGACGTTGAAGTAGATCGCCGACTGGTAACGGTAACCGGCGTGCAGGGTCAACGTGCCGTGATCGACCCGCCAGGTATAATCACTGCCGGCGTTGAGCGACAGTTCCGGCGCCTGCGGCAAGGGATCCCCCGAGCGATCCGGATTTTCACCGGGGTTGTTGGGATCTTTCGAGACGAAATTCTCAAAGCGCGCATCCATCAGGGTCGCGTTCAGCGACAGCCCCAGGTTCCACATCGGCTGGAAGCGGGTATCAATATCAATACCCCGGATAACAGATTTGGCCGCGTTAATAACGATCGGGAAGGTGCCCTTCGAGGCATCCGCCGGCGGTGTGCGGAGTTGCATGTCCTGGTAGTTGTAATAGAAAAGACTGGCATTGAATTGCAGGCGCTGGTCGAGCAGGCGGGACTTGACGCCGAGTTCCCAGGCCCACAGGTCTTCCGGATCGAAGACCGGCTGGATACTCGAGGTATTGTAACCCCCGGCCTTGTAGCCACGCGACACACTGGCATAGTACATCCGGTCGGCAACTGGCGTGTACTCCAGCACCAGCTCGGGCGTGGTCGCCTGCCAGGCCTCCTGTTCCTTCTGGGCGGTAATTGTCACCCCGGATGTGCTGGTCACGGTCTTGAGCAGGTCCAGCCGGCGTCGATCCCGGTTATGACGGACACCCGCCCTGGCACGCCAGTGTGCATTAAACCGGTAGTCGGCCTGGCCGAACAGCGCCCAGGAGCGGGTATCAACCCGCCCGTCGGGATGACTGATGATGCCGGCCTGGGGCAGGCGCACATCCAGCGTCTGTCTCGCATCCTCATGCAGAAAGAAAGCCCCCAGCGTCCAGTTGAAGGGGGCTTTGGTCGTAGAAAACCAGCGAAACTCCTGCATAAAAGCGCTGGAGTCGGCGGAGGGGAAATTGGCCGCGAAATCGGCGTTGGTGCCATCGAGATCCAGTGCAATCCTCACATTGGTATCCAGCCACGCCGTGGTCGATACCAGTTCCTGTTGATCCCCTTTCCAGTTGGCGCGTGCACTGTAACGGGCACTTTCGATATTGAGGTCAGGCCGAACATTGGCGGTCAGCTTACGCGGGTCATCGGGGACGATACCGCCCGCCGCAATACCGCCATTGACCCCGTTTTTGGGGTCCGGCCAGGG
>JALWRY010000107.1 GCA_027080445.1 Thiohalobacter sp.
GTTCCACCCTGCCCTTCGCCACAGCACCCACCTCCGTTGATAACTACCTCAAGTACTGGCTGCTCAATACCTTCACCGCCGACGTACAACTGAAGTTTACCGAACGCGAAGTGGCCTTCGGTGATGGCCGGGGCATGCGCACCATCGACCCGGCCGTGGACCGGGAACTCATCGTCGGTCGCATTGACGGCCTGAACCTGGCGGCGGCAAAAAGCCTGGTCGACCGTAGCCTGAAAGCTGAACGCCAGGGCATCTATGGCGACTTGTATGGCTCCACCCAGTTTTTCAACTGGCGCAATGCTGCGACCCGCGCCAGGATCTACCCCGTCACAGGCTCCCCCGTGGCCGGCTGGCGTTACCTGCTGGGCGTGTGGCGGGAAGACCTGCCGGAATGCGCCGCCTATCTCGACTTCAACGGCAAGCTGCCGGAAGGCAAGGCCCCGGCCCACTGCCGGGTGCAATTCAATGACGACAGCAATCCCGCCAGGCAGGCTACCCTGGGTATCAGCTACCGTGCACCGGGCAACCCGGACGCGCGCGAACCACAGGTTGTCGATGCTCTGGTCTACCAGGGCTGGCTCGACGGCAGCTCCAGCATCGGCAGTTTCAACGCCCTGTTGAACTGGCGCAAGGACGCCACCTGCACCAGCACCCTGTGTGACACCGCCGCCGACCCGGCGGCATGCCGTGCGGCATCCACCGATGTCTTCAACGAACTCGATACCCGCTGTGTCGGCGCCGCCGATGGCTTCATGGCCTATAACCACCAGTCCTACCCGCTGTCCTACTTCACCCTGTGGCCAACCGGCTGGACCGGGCCGACGGCCGGCGGCGGCGACATGAACCAACTGGCCTTTTCGGAAGTGCGCAGCGATTTCGGCTTCGATGACAACTTCAGCCTGTGGTTCCACAATACCGACCAGGTGGCAGACCCACGCTGCTATAGCAGCAGCGACTTTAGCCAACCCGCGAGTACCACCTGCCTGGATGCGCGCCGTCTTTTCCTGACCCAGACGATTTCACCGGGCACGCTGCCGTTCGACCCGAGCAACCCGCCCGTCATCCAGGTCAGCCTGCGCTATATGGCAATGGCAATCAACCAAAGTACACCACTGCGTGTACACCTGTTTGTACGCGATGTCGGTTCCGGCAAAGAAATCGATTATGGCGTGATGACCCTTGCCACGCTTGTCTCGGGAAATTGCCCTTGGACACTGGCGCAGGTGCAGTTCCCGCTGGCCCTCGCGGATGGCGCGCATGGACAGGCGGGTGTTCGTCCAGGGCGGGTTGCTGGCGTAGAACAGCCACCGGAAGGCGTCGGCCCCGGGTGGGTCGAAGGGAGCGATCAGCCAGCAGCGGCCATCCTCCAGCCCGGCGGCGGCCGCATCGTCGGGGTGCAGCGCCACCGTCTCCTGGGGCAGGCCCTTCCAGGGCTTGAGCGCGACGGGGAGCCCACCGACGCCTGCGTCGGTCGCCGCCAGCGTCATGCGTTCGTTCCGGCCGAGGTCGACGCTGCGCACGGCGGCGGCGGTCATGCCCACCTGTCCCGGCTGCAGCCGATCGTCGGTGATGAACTTCAGCCGCATGGTCCCCCGCAGCACGAGGTGTGGCGAGGTGTAGTTGCCGACCGACTTGGACTCCTTCTTGCCGTCCATGTCCGAGACATGGCCCAGCACCACGCAGCTCTTGTAGGGGCGCGGGTAGCCGACGGGGTCGATACCGTACTTGCGGCAGGTGTCGTCGTCGAAGAGCAGGGTCGAGATCATCAGCAGGCTGTAGAACCAGCCGCGCGTCTGGTCGACGGCTTCGCTGATGAAGTCGGCCGGAAATGCCTGCTTGAATTCTTCGATGCCCTGGTGGGGGAACCCCCACTGGGCGAACGGCATGCATCCGGAATCGAACCAGCAGTCGATGACCTCGATGACCCGGTGCATGGT
>JALWRY010000108.1 GCA_027080445.1 Thiohalobacter sp.
GCACCATACTGGTCGATGAGCGACTGCGGATCGACCGTATTACCCTTTGACTTGGACATCTTGGAACCGTCCTTGTTGACCATGCCCTGGGTTAGCAAACGCGTGAACGGTTCATCGTGTTTCAGCAGGCCGAGGTCACGCATCAGCTTGTTGAAGAAACGCGCATAGAGCAGATGCAATACGGCGTGCTCGATACCCCCCACGTACTGATCGACCGGCGACCAGTGTTCCACGCGCGCATCCAGCATGCAGTCTTTCGCATCCGGGCAGGTGTAACGGGCGTAGTACCAGGAGGACTCGAAAAAGGTATCGAAAGTGTCAGTCTCGCGTTCGGCCCTGCCGCCACAGGCCGGACAATCCACGTCGATAAAATTACGATCTGTTTTCAACGGTGAACCACTGCCTTCGATCACCACGTCGCGCGGCAATTCAACCGGCAACTGGTCTTCTGGCACCGGCACCGAACCACAGGTCGGGCAGTTGATCATGGGTATCGGGCAACCCCAGTACCGTTGCCGCGACACACCCCAGTCGCGCAGGCGGAAATTGACGGTCTTGCGACCCTTGCCGCGAGCTTCCAGCCAGCTGGCAATGGCATCGAAGGCCTGCCCCGAGCTCAGGCCATCGAACTCGCCCGAGTGCCGGAGTATGCCCTTTTCGGTAAACGCGGCCTGACTGACATCCGCCTCGACCTTGTCATCCTTCGGGAAAACCACCGGCTTCACAGCTAAGCCATACTGCTGGGCAAACTCCCAGTCGCGCTGATCGTGCGCCGGTACCGCCATCACCGCGCCGGAACCGTATTCCATCAACACAAAATTGGCCGTCCACACCGGCACGGTCTCGCCGGTCACCGGGTGTACGGCTTTCAGGCCGGTATCCACGCCTTTCTTTTCCAGCGTAGCCATGTCGGCCTCGGCCACCTTGGTATGCGCACATTCCTCAATAAAAGCCTGCAGGGCGGGGTTGCTCTGTGCGGCTTTCTTCGCCAGCGGATGTTGCGAGGCGACCGCCACGTAACTCACGCCCATCAAGGTATCAGGGCGGGTGGTATACACCGTCAGCGGCTCAGTCTCCCCTGCGATGTCGAACTGCAACTCCACCCCCTCGGAACGGCCGATCCAGTTGCGCTGCATGGTGCGCACCTGCTCCGGCCAGCCGTCCAGCTGGTCGAGGTCGTCGAGCAACTGCTGGGCATAATCGGTGATTTTCAGGAACCACTGGGGGATTTCGCGACGTTCCACCGGCGCGCCGGAACGCCAGCCCTTGCCGTCGATGACCTGCTCGTTGGCCAGTACCGTCTGGTCGACCGGGTCCCAGTTGACCACGGCGGTTTTTTTGTACACCAGCCCCTTTTCGTAGAGTTTGGTGAAAAACCACTGCTCCCAGCGGTAATAGTCCGGGTCGCAGGTTGCCAGTTCGCGCTCCCAGTCGTACGCGAAACCCAGGCGCTTGAGCTGGCCGCGCATGTAATCGATGTTCTCCAGCGTCCATTTGGCTGGTGGCACCTGGTTCTTGATCGCCGCATTCTCGGCCGGCAGGCCAAAGGCGTCCCAACCCATCGGTTGCAGGACATTTTTGCCCTGCATGCGCTGGTAGCGGGAAATCACGTCGCCGATCGTGTAGTTACGCACATGCCCCATGTGCAGGCGGCCGCTGGGATAGGGGAACATGGACAGGCAATAGTATTTCTCCCGGGAATCATCCTCCAGCGCGCGGAACGTACTCTCCCGCTCCCAGCGCTGCTGGATTTGTGTCTCGATTTCCCGGGGGTTGTAACTTTCGTCCATCCTGTTGGCCTGTTTCAGGGTTCAAAGGCGGGAAGAATACCGTACCGGGCCGTGAGCGAACAACAACAGACCCGCCTCCGGGAGTAGCCGGGGCCCGATCCGGAGGATTAAAGCCGATTGGCCGGGGTTTTCGGGTCAAGGC
>JALWRY010000109.1 GCA_027080445.1 Thiohalobacter sp.
TGCCGGAATTGCGCCTGCAGGAAACCCGCAAGCAGAAGACCCACAAGCTCAGCTTCTATGTCTCGCTGGATGCCGACCGTGAAGCGCTGCTGGCGGTCATGCAGAGCCGGCTGGCGGAGCAGGGCGTTCGCGCCAGCCTGACCTGGAGCATCGATGAACCGGCCGCCATCGGCCTGCTCGATGTGCTACCGGCCTGCGCCACCAAGTTACACGCCATTGAGTTTCTTGCCACGCAAACCGGATTCAAACTCACCGAAATCCTGTTTGCCGGCGACAGCGGCAACGACCTGCCGGTTTTATCCAGCGCCATCCCCTCGGTGCTGGTCGCCAATGCCGGCGCCGAAGTGCGGGAAGCGGCGCAGGCACAGGCAGTCGCTGCAGGTCACGCCGACGCACTCTATATTGCCAGGGGAGGATTTCTCGGTATGAACGGAAACTACAGCGCCGGTATCGTGGAAGGCCTGGCGCACTTTTACCCGGGCGTCGTCGAGCAACTCGGCGGCGATCAACACGCATGAAGTCGCCATTGACAGGACGGCCGGTACTGTTCGGCGAAGTACTGTTCGACCATTTTCCTGACGGGGACGTCGTACTCGGTGGCGCGCCGTTCAACGTGGCCTGGCACCTGAACGCCTTTGGCGCGCGGCCGGTATTGATCTCGCGCGTCGGCAACGATGCACTGGGCCGGCGCATTCGCGACGCCATGCAGGGCTGGCAGATGGATACCATCGGTTTACAGCTTGACTCGGCGCACCCGACCGGAACGGTAGACGTTAGTATTGAGGATGGCGAACCCCACTACGACATCGTCGAACACCGCGCCTGGGATTTTATCGACGCCGACAGCCTGCCCCCGGTCACAGATGCCGCGCTGCTCTACCACGGCAGCCTTGCCCTGCGCAGCCCAGTTTCACGCAAGGCCCTGGACAGGCTGCGTGCGCAACTGGACGCCCCGGTATTTCTCGACGTTAACCTGCGCCCCCCCTGGTGGAGCCGGGAAGCGATAACACAGCACCTCGATACGGCCCGCTGGGTCAAGCTCAACGATGAGGAACTGGATACCCTGACGCCGGCGGGAAGCGACCTGGCGCAACGCGCCGCTGCATTACAGCAGAGCCATGATATTGAACTGCTGATCACCACCCTGGGCGAGGAGGGCGCGCTGGCACACGACAGCACGGGCCACAGCCTTCAGGTTAAACCCGCTGCGACCGACACAGTGACCGACACCGTCGGGGCCGGCGATGCCTTTACCTCCGTCATTATTCTTGGCCTGTTGAATGCCTGGGACCTTGAACAGACGCTGCAACGCGCACAGACTTTCGCCAGCGCGATTGTCGGCATCCGTGGCGCCACCCCCGGCCATCGTGACTTCTATACTGTATTCAGGCAACACTGGGATTTGATGTGAACCAGGCTAACCCGTTCAAACTGTTCGATGCGCTTGTCGCCTACCTCGACGAGGAACGTAGCAATGCGCACCGGGTACTACACCATTTTACCGCCATCGGCCGGCCCTTTCTGCTGCGCAGTGACCTGCTCGATGGCTTCGAGGCGCTGTGTACCGGGGAAGGCGGTGAGTCCCTGCGCCACACGCCGCTGGCCGGCACCCTGCAAATGAGCCAGGAAGCCACAATGGATACACAATGGTTCTACCTGGCGCTGCGACCCCGTATCGGTCGTTGGCAGTACCTGCGGATTCACCTGGAGACCGTCGAAGCTGAAGAGATCGTGGTCAGCCAGTACCTGCGTTTCAAGGAAAGACTGGTTGACGGCAACACGTCCCCGGAATGGATGCTGGAAGTCGACCTGGAACCGTTCTCACGCGAGTTTTTAAAACCGCAGGAATCCCGCTCCATTGGTCGGGGCGTGGAATTTCTCAACCGCCGCCTGTCCAGCCGGCTGTTCGAGGAACAGGGCAAGGGCCAGCGACGGCTGCTGCAATTTCTCAGCATGCACGCCTACCGCGGACAACCGTTGATGCTCAACGGGTTGATCACCAGCGTCCGCGACCTGCGGCGCGCCTTGCGCAGTGCTGACCGTCTGCTGGCTGACAGGGAAGCCGATCAACCCTGGAGCGTACTGGCGCGTGAACTGACGCCGCTGGGTTTCGAGCCCGGCTGGGGCCGTAACGCCGTGATGGTTCGCGATACCATGCAACTGCTGCTCGATATCCTCGAAGCACCTTCACCGGATGCACTGGAAACCTTCCTGGGTCGTATCCCGATGATTTTCTCGCTGGCCATCCTGTCGCCACACGGCTGGTTCGGCCAGTCCAACGTACTCGGACGGCCCGATACCGGCGGACAGGTGGTCTACATCCTCGACCAGGTGCGTGCACTGGAACGGGAAATGACACAACGCCTGAATGACCAGGGACTGGATATCAAACCCTCGATTGTCGTTGTCACCCGCCTGATCCCTGAAGCTGAAGGCACCACCTGCGGCCAGCGCATCGAAAGTATCGCCGGCACCGAGTACGCGCGCATCCTGCGCGTGCCGTTCCGCGAAGCCTCCGGAGAGGTCGTGCCGAAATGGATCTCGCGCTTCGAGGTCTGGCCCTACCTGGAGCGTTTCGCACTGGACGTGGAACACGAACTGCTGGCAGAACTGGGCGGACGGCCGGACCTGGTGATCGGCAACTACTCCGATGGCAACCTGGTCGCCACGCTGCTGGCGCAGCGGCTTGGCGTGACCCAGTGCAATATCGCCCACGCACTGGAAAAAACCAAGTACCTGTACTCCGACCTGTACTGGCGCGAGAACGATGCGCAGTATCATTTCGCCACCCAGTTCACGGCCGATCTGATCGCCATGAACACGGCTGACTTCATCATTACCAGCACCTACCAGGAGATTGCCGGCACCGACGAAAGCGTTGGCCAGTATGAAAGTTACTCCGAGTTCAGCCTGCCGGGCCTGTACCGGGTGGTACACGGGATCGATGTCTTCGACCCCAAGTTCAATATTGTCTCGCCCGGCGCCGACCCCGATGTGTACTTCCCCGCCGCTGACAAGGAACAACGTCTGGTCCACCTGCACGATGAAATCAAACAACTGGTGTTTGGCCAGAACACTGCTTTCGATATCCGTGGCGTACTGGCTGATACCGACAAACCGCTGCTATTCACCATGGCGCGCATGGACCGGATTAAAAATATTACCGGCCTGGTCGAGTGGTACGCCAACACCCCCGCCCTGCGTGAAGCGGCCAACCTGCTGGTCATTTCGGGACACGTCGACCCACAGCGTTCCGGCGATGCAGAAGAACGCGAACAGATAACGCGTATGCATGCGCTCATGGACGAACACGGCCTGGACGGCCAGGTTCGCTGGCTGGGCATGCACCTCGACAAGGACCTGGCCGGCGAGTTGTACCGCGTGGTTGCCGACCGACGCGGCGCTTTCGTGCAACCGGCGCTGTTCGAGGCCTTTGGCCTGACCGTGGTGGAAGCCATGAGCAGCGGCCTGCCGACCTTCGCCACCTGCTTCGGCGGTCCGCTGGAAATTATCGAGGACGGGATTTCCGGTTTTCACATCGACCCCAATCACGGCGAAGCAGCCGCGCAACGTATGGCAATGTTTTTCGAGCGCTGCCGGAAAGAACCCGACTACTGGGATCGCCTGTCACAGGGCTCACTGGACCGGGTGGCGGCCCGCTACACCTGGAAACGCTATGCCGAACGCATGATGACCCTGTCACGGGTCTATGGTTTCTGGCGCTACGTGACCAACCTGGAACGCGCCGAGACACGCCGTTACCTGGAGATGTTTTATGCACTGCAATACCGGCCGCTGGCAGCGGCGGTTGGGGATTGAACACATCCCCATGATCAATCCGTCATTGCGGGGAACGAAGTGACGCGGGGTGAGATGCTCGCAATGACGTGGATACTTGTTAATCAGAGATCCCCTGAATGTACTACGGAGAACGATTCAACAGCATCAGTCACCTGATTGGCGCGGCGCTGGCGCTTGCCGGCATGGTAGTGCTGGTTGTGTATGCCTCCGAACAGGGTGACCCGTGGAAAATTGTCAGCTTCAGTATCTATGGCGCCACGCTGTTCCTGTTGTACAGCCTGTCGACGCTCTATCACTCACTGCGGGGACGCGCCAAACAGTTTTTCCAGAAACTGGATCATGTGGCGATCTACCTGCTGATCGCCGGCAGTTACACTCCTCTGACCCTGGTCACCCTGCGCGGCGTCTGGGGCTGGACACTGTTCGGCATTATCTGGGGACTGGCCATTATCGGCATCATTGTCGATAGCCTGCACAGGCAAGGGTCACGCGCCATCCCGATGACCCTTTACCTGCTCATGGGCTGGCTGATCCTGGTTGCCATGTACCCACTGAGCCAGGCCCTGCCCACGGGCGGCCTGGCCTTGCTGGTGCTGGGCGGCGTGTTTTACACCGGCGGCACGGTTTTCTATGCGCTTGATAATAAAATGAAACATGCCCACGGCATCTGGCACCTGTTCGTGCTGGCCGGCAGCATTTCCCACTACCTTGTGATACTCCGGTACGTTCTCTAGAAAACCGCCGGATTGTCATACCGCCTGAAGGTTTGCATAGGCGACCACCAGCCACTTGGAGCCGGCGGTTTCGAAATTGACCTGCACGCGCGCGTGTGCGCCCTGGCCCTCATAGTTCAGCACAATGCCATCACCGAACTTTGCGTGCTGCACGCGCTGGCCCAGCGCCAGGCCGGCGGGTGCCGCCTCGTCCATCGGGCTGGCTACCGGTGCGGCGCCATACGGGCGGCTGACCTGAACACGCGGCCGCAGTTCTTCCACCAGCTCGGCAGGAATTTCGCGGATAAACCGCGAAGGCAGGTTGTAGGATTCATTGCCGAACAGGCGACGATGCTCGGCAAGCGTCATAAACAACTGACGACGCGCACGGGTGATGCCGACATAGCAAAGACGCCGCTCCTCTTCCAGGCGCCCCGGTTCCTCGACCGAACGCTGGTGCGGAAACAGGCCTTCTTCCAGGCCACATAAAAATACCGTATCGAACTCCAGCCCCTTGGCGGAGTGCAGGGTCATCAGTTGTACGCAATCTTCCCAACCCTGCGCCTGGCCTTCACCGGCTTCCAGTGCAGCGTGTGACAAAAACGAAGACAGGGGATCGAGGTCGTCTTCCTCGATCTCGTCATATTCATATTCGCGTGCGGCGTTGATCAGTTCGTCGAGGTTCTCGATGCGCGCCTCGCCCTTTTCACCTTTTTCCTTTTTGTAGTACGCCTTGAGTTCGCTGCATTCCACCACATGCTCGACCTGCTCACCGAGTTCCAGGCCGTCGATATCCCGCGCGAACTGTTCGATCAGTTCCATGAAAGCGGCCAGCGCATTGCGCGCGCGGGCATTCAGTTCGCCACTGTCGAGCACTGCGCGCGCCGCTGACCATAGGGAACGACTGTCGCGTTTGGCCCGTTCGCGTACCACCGCCAGCGTCCGCTCACCGATACCACGCGGCGGCTGGTTGACCACGCGGTCGAAGGCCGCATCGCTTTCGCGGTTTTCACACAGGCGCAGGTAACCCAGCGCATCCTTGATTTCCTGTCGCTCGAAAAAGCGCAGGCCGCCATAGACCCGGTAGGCGACACCGGCCTGTAACAGGCGTTCTTCAAACACGCGCGACTGGGCGTTGGAGCGGTACAAAATGGCCATGTCGCTGCGCGCCAGTCCCTGTTCCACCTGCGCCTGGATATGCTCGATGACAAAACGCGCCTCGTCCTGCTCATTGATAGCGGTATACAACTGGACAGGGTCGCCGTCTTCCCCGGCGGTCCACAGGTTCTTGCCGAGGCGCCCCGCGTTATGCGCGATCAACGCGTTGGCAGCCTTGAGGATCGCGCCGGTGGAACGGTAGTTCTGCTCCAGACGCAGCGTTCGCGCACCGGGAAAGTCCTGCTCGAAACGTTGCAGGTTTTCGATTTTGGCGCCACGCCAGCCATAGATCGACTGGTCGTCGTCACCCACAATGGTGATGTTGGCCTGCTTGCCCGCCAGCACCCGCAGCCAGGCGTACTGGATGGTATTGGTGTCCTGGAACTCATCGACAAGGATATGCTGAAAGCGTTCCTGGTAGTGTTGCAACAGCTGTGGCTGTTTCAGCCACAATTCGTGTGCACGCAACAACAGCTCGGCAAAATCCACCAGCCCGGAGCGCTGGCACAATGCCTCGTAGGCCTGGTAGATGGCAATCTGCTGGCGCTGGTAAGGGTCGCCCTTGTGCTCGATGTGCTCAGGGCGCAGGCCTTCGTCCTTGCGTGCATTGATGTACCACTGGGACTGCCGTGGCGGCCACTGGGCTTCATCCAGCTCCAGCGCTTTCAGCACCCGCCGCACAATGCGGTACTGGTCATCGGCATCCAGTACCTGGAAGGTTTGCGGCAGACCTGCATCCTGCCAGTGTGCGCGTAACAGCCGGTGCGCCAGGCCGTGAAAGGTGCCTACCCACATGCCGCGTGTGGATACACCGATCAACTTTTCAATGCGGGCGCGCATTTCGGCGGCGGCCTTGTTGGTAAAGGTGACGGCCAGAATGCCATAGGGTGACAGGTTCTCCACCTGCACCAGCCAGGCGATACGGTGCACCAGCACACGGGTTTTTCCGCTACCCGCGCCCGCCAGTACCAGCAACGGGTCGGGCGGGGCGGTCACCGCCTCGCGCTGCGCATCGTTCAGAGCACCTATAATGTAGGAAACATCCATCGGGCCATTCTAGCAAAGCCGGCGGCGCGACAGGGAACCTTGCCCACTCCCAGGCAGTCTGTCTCCCTATACACCTCAATGACGGGGGTGAGCGCGATGCACATTCAAAACTGGCAGCATCCCCCGGCCATCGAGGCCGATGCCTGGTATTGCGATGTCGTGTGGGGCGGTAACCGCCCGGTTCTGGAGCGTTTTACCATGCCCGGGCTGGAAGGCTACCTGCTGTCCGTCCCCAGCGCCCACCGCCAGGCCGGCGGGGATATCTACCATGTGACCGTCTGCAACCAGGGGGTTTTCAGCAAGTTTTTACTCATCGACGTGGCCGGACACGATGCCACGGCTGCCGATATTGCCACCCACCTGCAGGCGCCCCTGCACCGGCTGATGAACCAGCTCGACAACAGCGCCATTCTCCACGAGTTGAATGACAACATCCTGGCTCGCCTGCAACCGGGTAATTTCGCCACGGCCACCGCTGCCACCTATAACCACTGGGACAACAGCTGGACCTATGCCTACGCCGGTCACCCGTACATGCTGATCCGGCGCGACGGTGTCTGGGAACTGCTGCCGGAATGCGAGTCAGCCCCGCCCGCCGGTGTCATCGGCGAGGCGCACTACATGCAAAACGAAATCCAGTTGCAAGGCGACGACTGGTTGTTCCTGTACTCCGACGCTGTCTTTGAAATCCGCCGGCGCGACGGCAAGCGGATTGGTTTTGAAGGCCTGGTGGACCTGCTCAACGCCCTGCCGCCTGCCGAAGACATCGATACCTTCTACCGTGAACTGGTTGCGCAGCTGACGCGGGAAAACGGCGGCCCGGACTTTGCCGATGACCTGACACTGATCCTGCTGCAACAAACCGATGAACACCTTCCGCTCAGCGACCGCGCCCTGTCCGGCGCGCGCCGCCTGATGATGCGCTGGATGAAACGTCACGATACGCACTGCACCACGACCTTGCCCGAACATAATAGCTAAGGAGAACGCCGCTTATCCCGTCATTGCGAGCGCAGCGCGGCAATCTTTTTCAGTTTGGCACCAGACCCGAAGAGATTGCCGCGCTGCGCTCGCAATGAACTGTGCTTGCTGTCAAGCAAATTCCACCGAAAAAGGCCGATTCGTTGTCGCCACCGCGAAGGCTTGTCT
>JALWRY010000110.1 GCA_027080445.1 Thiohalobacter sp.
ATGCGCGTCGCCAGCGCCGAGAGGAAGCTGCGGTCGTGGGTAATAAACAGCAGCGTGCCACGAAAACCCAGCAGGAATTCTTCCAGCCATTCGATGGCACTGATATCCAGATGGTTGGTCGGTTCGTCGAGCAGCAGCAGGTCCGGCTCGGCGACCAGCGCCCGCGCCAGCAGTACCCGCCGCTGGACACCGCCGGACAGTGAGCGGACCTCCGCGTCGGCATCGAGGGACAGGCGTGAAATCGCGGTTTCGACACGCTGCTCCAGTGACCAGCCGCCGCGTGCTTCGAGTTCGTGCTGTGTCTGTTCCATTTGCACCAGCAGCCGCTCACTTGACTGGCCGGCCAGTTGCGCACTGAGCTGGTGAAAACGCTGCAACAGCGCACCGAGTTCGCCCAGGCCTTCCGAAACACAATCGAACACGCTGCCGGCGAAGCCTTCGGGCAGGTGCTGGTCCAGTGAGGCGATTTTTAGCCCCTGCCGGACCTCAATATCGCCTTCGTCCGGTGCGATACGGCCTTCCAGCAGCTTGAGCAGGGTGGATTTCCCGGACCCGTTACGGCCTACCAGGCACACGCGTTCACCGGCCTCGATGGCCAGATCCACGCCATCGAGCAGCGTGGGGCCGCCAAAGCCGAGGCGGAGTTTGCGTGTTCTGAGGATGGACATGGGGCGCAGAGCATAAGCGGTGCCGGGAGGGCGCTCAACTGATTTATACCGCTGCCGCTAGACTGGCAAGGACCGCTGCGCGGCTGTTATGCTGAGCACGGCGGTCAGGTTCCAGGGGTGTGCCGGATTTGTGCGCGGCATCACGCCAGTCCACGGCCGGAGTACGGATAATGCGGCACTCCGGGTAAACAGGATGCAGACCATGCAAGATCACGAGTTCTACGCAGATCCGACTGTTTTTGATGTCTGGCAGGGCCGCGCCAGCGACTGGTTCTGCCGTCGTTCGCGTACACTTTGCCCGTATGGCTGGACGCTGGCGTTTGCCGCGATGGCGGCGCTGTTTGCGTTGACTGCCGTGGGGATGTTCGGCTGGAGTCTTGTCAGTCGCATGCAGGGTCTGGCGGCATGGAACCAGTCCATGGCCCAGGTGATTACCATTATGATGGCCTTACTCGCCTGCCAGGCCATGTTGCAGCAGGCGTTACAGAGCTGGCCGGTCGGTGTTGTCATGCCACGGCGTCTGCGTCGTATGATCCGCTTGTGTGGCTGGGAGGTTCCCGCCACGGCATTACCCGTGAAGCCAAGGCATCAAACCCGGCGGCGTGTTCATCAACCCAGTGTTCACAGGGCGCCGGTTGCGCCCAGCCGGCAAGCTATTCAGGCATTCTTTTCCGGTGTGCGTGCCGCAGGCGTCAATGTCAGCATAGCCCGGGCATTATTCAGCGCCGGGATACGGACACCGCGACAGTTGTGTCGCACCAGCGATGAACGTCTGCTGAAGATCCGCGGGGTAGGGCCTGTCACGGTACGCAAACTGCGCCGCTATTTTGATGGCGCCTGATCTGTTCCTTCGTCTTCGATAGCCCGGTAGCATGCCGGGGTGAACCGGGGCGTGCAAATCGCATAGAACACCAGGTCAACCTTCCCGGTATTGTGGATACGCTGTCGCGTGCCAGGTGGAATACTGACGAAGTCGCCGGGTCCGACGGGATGGTTTTCCAGTGTCCCTACGCCGACTTCACCGATCCCCTGAACGATCAGGTAGCGTTCCGCTACCCCCTCGAGTTTGTGCCAGCGTGTCGTTTCGCCCGGCGCAACGCGCGCACGGGCGACAGAGACATCCGGGTCGTCATCCCGGTTGGCGATTTCCAGGATATGGCAACCTTCCTGGAACCAGAACTCCTGTGCCTCATCCGGTGTGTGAATAGCAATTTGCACGGGCAGCCTCCAGGATAATCTGTTGATGATTATGCACGG
>JALWRY010000111.1 GCA_027080445.1 Thiohalobacter sp.
GCCATTCATCCAGAACATGCAGTAGCTGCTCGCGCCGGGTTCCCACTTCTTCAAACCAGTCCATGACCGGCAACTGCAACGCCTCAAGACGGGCCACCAGGGCATCGATACGCTTCGGCATGTTCGCCAGTGTCTCCGCCCGCTGCGCCGGCGTCATGGCATTGAGCGCCTTGTGTAACTCGGACAACCCGAAGGCCACGTGATCGAGCTCGTCCTGGAGGGGGATACGCAGTGATTCACGCGTGCCGGGGTCGGCAAGCGGAACAACCTGCTCGACGGCCTGTGAACCGAGCGCCTCGATAACAAGGTACAGGTCAACCAGGAAATCCACCCAGTCGAGCTCACGAAAATGCGCGTGCAGGCTGTCGAGCGCCTCGGCAGGAATGACCGGCTGCGGATCGACACCAAATTGCGCAATCCATTCATCCTGGATGCGCACATGCCGGCATTCATCACCGACCTGCTTGGCGAGCCCCATCCGCGCAACCCTGTCCGGGGCGGAAGCGATGCGCGCCGCGCAGACTTCCATAATGAACTGGTCAACCTGGGTATAAAGAACAAGCAAATGGCCCATCGCCTGGGCATATTCAGCATCAGTGCGGATTGTACTCATGGTGGCGACCTCCCGGTGAAAAGACAGCGAAACTCACTGGCACCCCGGCAACAACCAGGGAAAAAATACCGGCCTGCCGCGTCGACTGGTCTAGCCAGCTACTGACACTAACGCGGCGACAAACAGCGCCCAGACCACAGAGATAACGAACAGGGCGGAAATACGGCTTTTGAAATTATGGATCGGGGTCATATCTCACTCCTTGAACAACTGACGAAACTCATACCTGAAACACACCGTCTTGCTACAGTGACCGGAAAAGACACCTATTGTTCCCGTCAATACAAGATGTATCGTAAAGCCCTGTATGATGCAACTGATGTTTGTCCAATGGCGTAAAAAGTGTCTGGTTTTGGTGACGGTTTGTCTACCTGTCAATGTGACAGCCACGAACATCTGTAGCCAACCGTCCATTGACCCTGCCCGGCGGCTGGTCTACGGCACCGACACGCTCCGCCTGTACGAACCGGTTAACCGTTCGGATCCACCGGAACTGACAGCCCGGGTAAACTGGCACGCATCACCGGAAATGCTGTATCGAATCGTGTGGGACTATGCACAGTTCCGTCGACACATTCCCGGGGTCAAAAAAAGCAATGTCCTGCGCGTAGCGCCGGGGCAAAAGTGGGTCTACCAACAATTGAAACTTCCCGGGCCATTCCAGGACAGGCATTACGTACTGGAAAGCAACAATCTTGGCAGCCACCCGGCGCAACACAACTACCGGATCAGTTGGCGACTGAGCCAACAGTTTCCCCTGCCGGCCAATCGCCTGGTTCAACCCGACAGGTTCTCCGGCTGCTGGGATATCAGGCCGGGTAAACAGGGTGGCCTCAATGCGCGCTACCATATTGTCCTGGATCCCGGCGGACATATTCCACGCTGGATCGCACGCCGGGGCATGCGCCAATACGTCAAGGAATTGATGCTACAACTGCGCAAACAGGTCCTTTCTGAATACCGGCACACCTCGCCAGACCCTGCCAGGACAGATTAATCTACTGATTTATCACTAAAAAATTGCTTACCCTGCAACAATGGCATAACTTATGCCTACCTTTAATGTGGGCATTAATGCTATCGATCCAATGGATCGCAGGAGTACCCTGATGAAATCGATTCCACTGCAACTGGTTACCGTGTGTCTTGATGACGGCCAACAGGGCGTATTTGTCGGTGTGCCGCTGGTTGCCGAGCAACTTCCCGAAGACGCCGGACAAGTCGAGGATATCTGGTTTTCCGATATACAGGACGTCCCCGCCGACATGGCACTCGATGAACTGGTACAGCTTATCCAGGCACAGCTCTGCCGCTGTCGCGCGGTTGTTCAGTAACACGGCGATACCCGCTCAGGCAATCTGTGTACCGGTATGACTGCGCACCCGTGTCGGCATGGGCTCAGGCTTGTGGATACCGTACCCTTGCGCATAATCCACACCGATATCCCTTAGCTGTTCCCGTATCTCATCGTTCTCGACAAACTCTGCGATAGTCTTCATGCCCATCACCTGGCCGATTTCGTTGATCGACTTCACCATGGCGCGATCTATCGGGTCATCCACCATATCTCTCACGAACATACCGTCGATTTTCAGGTAGTCGACATCAAGGTTCTTCAGGTAGGCAAACGATGACAGGCCGGAACCAAAATCATCCAGGGCAAACTGGCAACCACGCGCCTTGAGCACAGCAATAAAACGTTTGGCAACGGCAAGGTTGCTAATGGCCGCTGTCTCGGTAATCTCGAAGCACAGCTTGTTCGCCGGCACTTCATGGGCATCGAGCTGCGTTTCGACAAAATTCAGAAAGTGCTCATCCACCAGGGTATGTCCGGAAATATTGATACAACACAGGCCGAGATTTTCCCGTTCGGCGGGATGATCGTTCAACCATGTCAGCACATTGCGCAAGACCCAGCGGTCGATATTCGGGGTCACACCATAACGTTCCGCCGCGGGGAAAAATGCCCCCGGGAGAACGATCCTGTCATCCTCATCCAGCATACGAATCAGGACTTCAAAGTGTTCGCCGGTCCCGGCATCGGTACCCAACGGGGTAATGCTTTGCCGGTACAGGCGGAAACGATTTTCATCCAGCCCCCGAACGATGCGCGATACCCACTGCACCTCGCTGTAACGCCGCTGCGCATCCGTATCCTCGTGCCGGTACTGCTCAATACGGTTGCGCCCCGCGTCCTTGGCCGCATAACAGGCAACGTCCGCCACGCTGAGTAAATCCACGACCGAGGTAATCTGCTCGTCCACTTCAACCATGCCGATACTGACGCCAACCACAAATGTGTTGTTATCCCAGACGAAGCGGAACTCTGTGGCCGCCCGCCGCAGGTTCTCGGCAATCTGCAGGGCCACGTCACTATTGCAGCCGACAAGAAACACCCCGAACTCGTCTCCACCCAGCCTTGCCAGGACATCGCTGGCGCGTAATTCCCCCGACAAAATAACCGCCAGCTGTTTGAGCAACTGGTCACCGGCAATGTGTCCACAGGTATCGTTCACCACCTTGAACTGGTCGAGGTCAATGTACAGCAGCACACAGCTTTGCGACTTGATACGCGCCCGGGCCATTTCCAGACTCACGATACGCTCGAACTCGGAACGGTTGACCAGCCCGGTGAGACTGTCGTGCTTTGCCTGGAAAGAAAGTTCCCTCGCCATGTGCTGCGCATCGGTGACATCCCGAATCACCATCACTGCACCCACGACCGAGCCGGCGCGATCCCACATCGGCGCCGCTGTGACGGATACCGGTATCTGCTCGCCGGAAGAATTCACCAGCACAACACCCGTTTCGGCCGGGATCTCCCGGCCTTCCCACAGTGCACGCTGGCAAATCGGTACGCGCGTCGAAGTATCACTTTCCCTGACCGTGTTCACCACGTCTATCACGGAACGCCCCTCGACCTGCTCAAAGCGCACCTGTAACAGGGCTTCGGCACTGCGGTTCAGGTAGGAAATCCGCCCCTGCTCATCACAGGCGACCACCCCATCGATCATCGACCCCAGTGTCACGTGGAGCCGCTCGCGGGTTTGCTCAAGTGCCTCGCGGGTTTTCTGAATCTGCTCCAGCATGCGGTTGAAACCGTCAAACATGCGACCGACCTCGTTCTTCTCGCGTGTTCCCACGCGCAGCGAGTAGTCACCGGTGGCGGAAACCCTGTCGAAGGCGTGAGCCAGTCGCTGCACCGGCTCGCTGAAGACACGCTGGAAACGTGCGGCAATCAGCAACGCCAGCAACACAAGCACCGGGACCAGCACGAACAGGAGCTGGTAATACTGCCGTATGATGGCCTTGTAGGAGGACAGGGAAAGACGCACATAGAGTACGCCATAGCGCCTGCCCCGGTAGCGCAGTGGCGAAAACACCTCCAGGTAGTCATCGTGGTAACTGATATCGGTGACCTGGTAGGCGGGTACCGGTACCGGCTCGACGCCCTTCTTCTGGTAACCGAAACGATACTGCGCATGCTGGTCATACAGGTACGCCGCCAGCACGTCGGGGAAGGCC
Organism: Thiohalobacter sp.; assembly: GCA_027080445.1. Classification (GTDB taxonomy): domain Bacteria; phylum Pseudomonadota; class Gammaproteobacteria; order DSM-19610; family DSM-19610; genus Thiogranum. The sequence goes on from JALWRY010000111.1 coordinate 4,139, forward strand.
GCCAGTCGGGCGGAAGCATCCGCCGCAACATCCGCTGAATCTGACAGCAGCACCTTGACGAAATCCTGGCTGAGGACATCCACGACGGAAGTCAGTCCCGCCTCGGCCTGTTCCCTGATGGCACGTGCGCCAAGGTACACGATCATGGTCGACATGATCACAACCACGATCAGCACCGCTGAAAATATCGTCAGGATAAGCTGGTTGCGTACCGAAAGTCGCTGCACGGCATCACGGATACGGCCCGGCACAGCTCAGTCCGCACCTGCGCCGGAAGACGTCGCTGGATCTTTCGGGGACGTTGCTTCAATCGGCAACTGGAGATCATTCCCCCACTCGTACCAGGAACCGTCGTAGGCCGACACATCATAACCGAGCTGGCGAAGAATGAAGTAGGTCAGCGCGGACTGACGCCCCTTGTTACAGTAGGTAATCACCTTTTTGTTTCGGTCAATACCACGGTAGAGCGCTTTCAGCTCACTGAACGGCCGCAATGACTTGCCATCTGCGGTAAAGTTTTCCTCAAACGGTATATTGATGGCGCCGGGTATATGCCCGGCGCGACTGGATACCGATTTCCTGCCGCGATATTCCACGGCATCCCGGGCATCGATAATGACAGAACCCGGGTCGCCAATGGCAAGGCGCGTACTCAGCTTGGTCGCAAGCCGGTCAGGGACGATATGGGAAAGGAATTGTCGAGGCTCGGGCCTGACCGGCGTTGCATCCGCCGGTAAGCCCGCCGCACGCCACTGCGCGAACCCCGGATTAAGCAACAACACGCGTTTATGCCCATGGGTTTCCAGAATCCAGAAAACCCGCGCGGCATTGATCATTTCACCATCGTCGTAGAGTACGACGCGTGTCTGCTGGTCGACACCGGCAGCGCTGAACAATGCCTGTATCTTTGAAATCGGCGCCGCCAGATCCGTTCGCGGATTTCCACCGAAGGTATCCCACACCGGCAGGCTGACCGCTCCCCGGATATGCTGTTTCAGGTAGGCTTTACGCGGACGGGTATCAAGGATCACCAGATCCTGACTGCCCAGTTCCCCGGCAAGCCAGTCCTGGTCGACAAGGTGTCGATCCATCTCGGCGGCTGAAAGTCGGCCAAGTACCGGCAGGTCTGCGGTTGCCATGAAACCGATGGCGACCAGCCACATAAGCAGCGCGCAGCGAATCCCCGGCAATCTGCCTCTTTTGCAAACCACCATGGCTACAGCTCCTTTTCGTCTTCCATGCATCACTCCCTGACACAACCTGTGGCCATTGACACGAACACAAGATATGCGTGGCATAACACCTGCCACCTGTGTGAGTATAGACTATTCTGTTAAGCTACTGGAAGTAAACAAAAAGCCTCTGAATCCACAACAACATCCAGCGAGATGCCGGGGCGAAACAGCCTGTGTCAGCTACAATGGCAACATGCCAACAAGGAGAACACTGTATGTCGTCTGAAGAATTTATGCCGAAATGGGATGTCGCACTGGCCGCCATGGCCCGTGACGCCTGCAAACAAAAAGCCGCGCCACTGACACTCGATGATTTCCGTCAACTGGCGAACAAGCATGCCATACGACTCGACGACATTATGGAAACCCTGTTTTTGCTGGTCATACACGGTGAATGGCGCTATACCGACAGCGCGGGGCAGGAACAGCCACTGACCCAGGAGACGCTGGACAAGCTGTATATCAAACGACGCCTGTCAGAAGAAGAACTTGCCACCTTTGATGGAGGCTGGGAGCCGCGTTAGGGCGTTCCGGTGACAGCGCTGGATTCGCGGGCAAGCCCGCTCCTGCAGGAGGGGAAGATGTCGCGAAATAAATTATATTTCTTGTAAAACCGGAGAAAGCCCCTATAATGGACTCAGCTACAGATTATGTTATTCGCAGTTTTGGTTGTCACCTCCGCGTTACCCCCATGTATTTCTCGTTTCATTACCTGTATGCAATTCACTGTTTGTTCAATTTATTAAGGTAAAAAGCGATATGGCTACAGGTACAGTAAAGTGGTTTAACGAATCCAAAGGTTTTGGTTTTATTTCTCAGGATGCCGGCGGCGATGATGTATTCGTACATTTCAACGCGATCCAGGGCTCGGGTTTCAAAACCCTGGCCGAAGGTCAAGCGGTCACCTATGAGATAGAAAAAGGCCCCAAGGGTCTCCAGGCAGCCAATGTTACCGCCGCCTAGGTAAGACCCCCGTCGGATAATCCGATACCAAAGAACCCCGCTGATGCGGGGTTTTTTTTGCGCGGCGAATGTTGGATTCGGGTCAGGTGCGCCAGCAAGCTTGAACAACTCGCAACGCGGCCGCACCAGCAAACTGCCGCGCTCTCCGTGGCCGGAATAGCGGCTGCGGTGGATTCGCAGGAAAGTCGGCGTGATGCCAGCAGACTTGAAGGCCGAGTTGATTTATCACGGCGCCGTCGTGACAAGTTCATAGAACCTCCTGGGAAGTTGGCGCCAATACTGGCAGCCGAAGCAGACCGGCATCGGATACGCCAGATACTGGACGCCGAGATCGAGGAAGCCCTGAATGAATTATCAGCGCAGCGTTTTGATGTCACTGGTGGCGCTGACGATTGATCCATAGCCACACTTCAGCGGTGTTCTTTAATTCGAACGAAGTTTATGAAGGTCGATAAATACAACGGGCAGACGCCGCTGCTTGTTCTTCTCTGTATTCAGTATAGTAAACCCAATCCGCTTGTAGAAGCTGAGTGCGCCAGCCTTCGATTCGGCAACCAGGAACCGGCAGCCGATCCGAGGCATGATGTCTTGGCGGGAAATAGAGATTGCAAACTGCACCAAAACATCGCCGTACCCACGGCCACGGATGCGGTGATCTATCGCCAGCCTGGCAATCTTCACAGCCGGAAAATCATTGTAGCGATTCGCGGCCTCGCAGTCGTCCAGGGTGTGCGTATTGCCCAGCTTGATTTCGCTGCACATGAGCGTGATGTAACCCCATATGGTGGTGTCATCATCATCTGGAACGAGCACATAGGTCCGCGCGACATTGGCTTTGTGAAAGTCCTTGGCGCATTTGCGTAGAAACGTCTTGAGGGGTGTTGTTTTCTTATCGCCAAGAGAAAGGCCGGTGACACGATCACCGGCCTGAATCTCTCGGAGTATAAGTTGTTCTGGCGGCGACAACGAAAACCGTTACTTGCTGTTGCGACCGCGCACCAACACCCGCCCGGTTTTCTCAAACTCCGCGCGCAGCCGGTCACCCTTCCTGGCCGATTCAGCCGCTGCCTTTTTCGGGCGGCCATACGCGACCTGCCGACGGAACGTCTCGGCTTCCTGTCCCGATAGTACAACGCCTCCGAATACGGTTGATTTTACGGCCATGGTCATTACTCGCTTTGCAGTGATTATCCCAACTATCACGCCGCTGGGCAGGCTGGTTACATCATACTATAGCGGCACCGGGCGGCGATAGTTCACCGACTCGGCGGGTGAGTATGAGCACGGTTCCGGCCTCCTTGCCTTTTCTCTTGAGCTGCTTACTTGGTGCTTACTTGAGAATCTTCCAGCGATTCATCATTTGTAACTCTTTGATTTATGGTAGCAAGGGGCGGATTCGAACCGCCGACCCCAGCATTATGAGTGCTGTGCTCTAACCAACTGAGCTACCTTGCCATATTCTGGTCTGCGACCCACGGGCCGCGAAAGAGGCGAAATTGTAGGGATTTCGCACCC
>JALWRY010000112.1 GCA_027080445.1 Thiohalobacter sp.
ACGCCTGCTCATCCTCAAGACCGTCCACTACGAAGCCACCCGCGCCGGGCTGCCGCCCGAAATGGTACTGGCCCTGATCCAGGTGGAGAGCAACTTTGACCGCTTCGCCATTTCCAGCGCCGGCGCCCGCGGCCTGATGCAGGTCATGCCCTTCTGGCTGGACGAAATCGGTCGTCCCGACGAAGACCTGTTTGATATTAAAACCAACCTGCGCATCGGTTGCAGCATCCTGCGCCTCTACCTCGACCGCGAAAAAGGCGACCGCACACGCGCACTGGCGCGTTACAACGGCAGTATCGGCAAAGTCTGGTACCCCCAACGCGTGTTCAGAGCCCTGTCAAACCACTGGTACCGCCTGTAATACTTTTAAAGGGGTCAGTACCCTTTAATGCGGTTTCGCGCTTAAAGGGTACTGACCCCTTTTAAGTAGGTTAGCCGTAGAGGCGGCTGTAGAGGCCTTCGGCTTTGAGGAGTTCGTGGTGGGTGCCCTGTTCGGCGATTTGTCCGTTTTCGAAGACGTAGACGTGATCCGCCTGCTTCACGGCGCTCAGGCGGTGGGCGATGATCAATACGGTGCGGCCTTCCAGGAAGGGTTTCAGGGCTTCGTGCAGGCGGGCTTCGGTTTCGGTGTCGAGCGCCGAGGTGGCTTCGTCGAATATCACTACCTGGGGGTCGTTGAGCAACAGGCGGGCAATCGCCAGCCTTTGACGTTGCCCGCCGGACAGGCGCACACCCTGGCGACCCAGTTGTGATTCCAGCTGCTGCGGCATGTCCCGTACTGTCGCTTCGAGTTGGGCGGCGCGCAATGCACCCCAGAGTCGGTCATCGTCGTAGGCGCGCCCCAGCGTCAGGTTATTACGCACGCTGTCATTAAACAGGACCGGGTGCTGCAACACCGTGGCGACATGTTCACGCACGACTTCAAGGCCAATCTTTTCCACCGGTACACCATCAAAGCCGATACGCCCCTGTTGTGGCGTATACAAACCCAGCAATACCTGCACCAGTGTCGATTTCCCTCCACCGCTGGCACCCACCAGCGCGACACGCTGCCCGGCCTCAATATTCAGGCTGACGCCATTGAGTACCGGTTCATCGGGGCGGTAGGCAAAATGTATATCGCTTAGCTGGACTGACACACCGCGCTTGCCTTCAAAGGGATTCTGTTCCCGGGGGTAACGCGGCTCCTCGTGCAGGTCGAGCAGGCTGTTGATACGGTCCAGTGCAGCACGCGCACCGTAAAAGGCGTATTGAATGTTCAGCACTTCCTGCACCGGCCCCATCATGAACCAGAGGTAGGCGAACACGGCCATCATCTCGCCGATGGTCAGTCCGGAAAACACCACCATCAACATACTGATGGCGCGGAACAGGTCGAAGCCTACCAGGAACACAAAGAACGACAGTCGACTGGCCGCATCACTCTTCCAGGAAAACGCGGCCGAGTCGTGCTTGATCTGTAACGCACGGTCAATTACACGCTTCAGGTAATACCCTTCTCGGTTGGCGGCACGCACCTGCTGTATGGCATCCAGTGTTTCTGTCAATGCGCCCTGGAAAATTTCAAAGGCCTGGTTTTCACGCCGTTTGAGGTGTTTGACCTGCTTGCCCAGCGCTACAGTGAAGTACACCACCAGCGGGTTCAGGAACAGGATCAGCAGCGCCAGTTTCCAGTGCATCCACAGCAACACCGAGGCCGCGCCCACCAGTGACAATACCGCGATCAGGAATTTACTGACGGTCATGCCGATGAAATCATCTACCGCATTCAGGTCAGTCACAAAGTGTGACGTCACCTCGCCGCTGCCCATGGCTTCATACTCGGCCAGCGAGATACGTTGCAGTCGCAACAACAGGTCGCGGCGTATACGGAATACGACATCCTTGGCGATAAAACTGAACTGGCGCGTTTGCCA
>JALWRY010000113.1 GCA_027080445.1 Thiohalobacter sp.
TTGGCCTGCGCATCCTGCGCAAGGCGGAAGCAATCGTGCGCGAAGAAATGAACCGCGCCGGCGCGCTGGAACTGCTGATGCCCGCCGTCCAGCCCGCCGAACTCTGGCAGGAATCCGGCCGCTGGGCGCAGTACGGCCCGGAACTGTTGCGCTTCACCGACCGCCACAACCGCGAGTTCTGTATCGGCCCGACCCACGAGGAAATCATTACCGACCTGGTGCGCCGCGAAGTGCGCAGCTACAAACAACTGCCGGTCAACTACTACCAGATACAGACCAAATTCCGTGACGAAATCCGGCCGCGCTTCGGCATCATGCGCGCGCGTGAATTCCTCATGAAGGACGCCTACTCCTTCCACATCGACAAGGCCTCGCTGGATGAAACCTACCAGCTGATGTATGACACTTACACGCGCATTTTCACCCGCTTGGGACTGGACTTCCGCGCCGTGCGCGCTGACAGCGGCGCGATCGGCGGGGCACTGTCGCACGAATTCCATGTGCTGGCCGACTCCGGTGAAGATGCCATCGTATTCTCCACGGAGAGTGACTACGCAGCCAACCTGGAACTGGCCGAGGCGCTGCCGCCCGCCGGTGAACGCCCGCCGGCCAGCGCAGAAAAATGCACGGTCGACACCCCCGGTGCGCACAGTATCGAAGAAGTCAGCCAGGCGCTCGGCGTCAAACCCGAGCACACCCTGAAGACCCTGCTGGTGGAAGGCGCCGATGGCGGCGTGGTGGCCCTGTGCCTGCGTGGCGACCACACACTCAACGAAGTCAAGGCGGAAAAACTCGAACAGGTGGCGCAACCCCTGGTCATGGCAAGTGACGCGCAGATTCAGGACGCGGCGGGCTGCCAGGCCGGTTCACTCGGCCCGGTGGGACTGGATATCCCCGTCATCGCCGACCATGCTGCCGCGCAGCTTGCCGATTTTGTCTGTGGCGCCAACACGGATGGCAAACACTTTACCGGCGTCAACTGGGGCCGTGACTGCGCGGAGCCACAGACCGCCGACCTGCGTAATGTGGTTGAGGGCGACATCAGCCCGGATGGCAAGGGTTTGGCGAAGATCGCGCGCGGCATCGAGGTGGGGCACGTCTTCCAGCTCGGCGACAAATACAGCCGCGCCATGAAAGCCACGGTACTGGACGAAAAGGGCAAGGACATCGTCATGCAGATGGGTTGCTACGGCATCGGTGTATCGCGTGTCGTAGCCGCCGCCATCGAGCAGCATCACGACGACAGGGGTATTTGCTGGCCGGCCGCACTGGCGCCCTTCCAGGTCGCGCTGCTGGGCATGAACCGGAAAAAATCCCACCGGGTGCGCGAAGCCTGTGATGCGCTCTACAAAGAACTGCTGGCCGCCGGCCTCGATGTCATTTTTGACGACAGAGAAGTAAGGCCCGGGGTCATGTTTGCCGATATGGAACTTATCGGCATTCCACATCGGGTAGTAATTGGTGAAAAGAATCTGGACAAGGGACTGGTGGAGTACAAGGCGCGCAGCGGTGGCGACAACCAGGATATTGCGCGGGGTGAGATTGTCGCTTTCCTCAAGTCATTGCTGGACTAGGCTTTTTCTGCCACTGCTTGTCCTGCTATTTTGCAGCGCGGCAACTGCGGCCACCCAGGAACGCCCCGATGCCGAGATGCGCCGCCTGCTGATCAGCGCCATACAGTCCGCCGACAGCTTTGAAGACCGCTTCGACGCCGAGGTCTGGCTGACCGATATGTCGAAACGGCTGGCCGACAGAATCCACGACCCCAAAGAACGCCTGCTCATCCTCAAGACCGTCCACTACGAAGCCACCCGCGCCGGGCTGCCGCCCGAAATGGTACTGGCCCTGATCCAGGTGGAGAGCAACTTTGACCGCTTCGCCATTTCCAGCGCCGGCGCGGGTGGCTTCATAGTGGA
>JALWRY010000114.1 GCA_027080445.1 Thiohalobacter sp.
GACTGGGGCAACTGCAGGCCAGGCTCTACCTGGCTTCCCGGCAGGATGCCGAACGCATGTACGCCGACCTTATAAGCGCTGAACTTTACGAGAAATCAGCAAGTTATGCACTTTCCACGCTAACTGGCAGGCTTCCGGCAGAGGCCCGTCGCCGCGGGCCGTCGACGCTGTACCACATCACCACACAAGCCACCCGGGATACACAGACCCTCCACACCCGTATTTCGCTCCACTGGCCGGTTGCCGGCACCAGCACCGAAACCGTGACAAACAGCCTGTTCGACCGGGCAAGCCGCCCGTTTGATGCGCGTTGGCTGCTTGTTCTCCCCTGACTCCCCACATACCTTCAGATCCCGTCCCGTCAGCCGACCTTTCAGGGATGCAACGCGCAGCCTGACGGGCTTTTCCCGCCCGGCCGGCCCGCAAAATACCGTTTATCCCGAATACTGCCCCACTGGTCGGAATACGATTTACCCGGGAGGCCAAACTGACGTTAAGTACACCATCATGAAAAGCGAAAATGGATTCACATTGATAGAGCTGATGATCACGCTGGTTATTGCGTCGATCCTGCTCACCGTGGGCGTACCCAGCCTGCAGAATTTTGTGCTGGATAACCGGCTGATCACGCACGCCAACGATTTTATCGGCGCCATACAGCTCGCGCGCAGCGAAGCCATCAAACGCCAGCGCAATACCGAAATTTGCATCAGCACCACCTACAACCAGAACCCGCCGACCTGTACCGGGGGTACAGACTGGACGGCAGGATGGATTGTCTGGTCCGACAACAACAGGGATGGCGCTGTAGGCGCGACCGAGGTCATACAGGTACACGAACCGTTTACCGGCAACGCTACCTTCACAAGCGCCGCCAAATCGCAATTCCGCTACGACAGTATAGGACTGGTCGATGCGGCGGATGTATTGACACTTTGCGACAGCCGCACCGCGGAACAGGGGCGGCAAATTACCATTTCCGGCGCCGGGCGCGCCAGCATAAGCAACCTGGCTTGCCCCTAGACCACCGAGTAACAGGAGATTTCACGTGGTAAAGCGTACTGAACAGACAGGCACACACCGGACAGCCAGCTGCCGTGGCTTCACCATGGTGGAAGTTCTGGTTGCCGTTATCGTGCTTTCCGTTGGCCTGCTGGGGCTTGCCGGTCTGCAGGCTGCCAGCCTGCGGAACAACCAGCAGTCGTATATGCGCAGCCAGTCCATTCTGCTTGTAAACGATATTGCCGAGCGCATGCGCGCCAATCTGCCCGGCGTTCAGTCAGGTGCCTACAACCAGAGTGCAGGCGCCGCCCCAATGCCTAACATCAATTGCTCAAATACAACGGGCTGCTCGAGCGCCGAACTGGCCAGTAATGATCTGGCTGAATGGACAACCGATGTCGGCAATACGCTCCCTGCCGGCGAGGCCTTTATCTGCCTTGACAGTACCCCTGACGATGGAACCGGGGCGGGAAACCCGCAGTGCGACGGCGCCGGACCGCTGTACGCCATCAAGTTATGGTGGGATGACACACGTTCCGGAAACACCACCCGGTTTGCCACGAGCTTTCAGCCATGAACAAGCAACGCGGACTTTCCCTGGTCGAAATCATGGTCGCGCTGACCCTGAGCCTGATCCTGCTCGCCGGTGTCGTGCAAATCATGGCTTCCAGCAAGAAAACCTACCGGGTTGCCGATGCCGCATCACGTATGCAGGAGAATGCGCGCTTTGCCATGGAGTTTCTGTCGCGTGATATCCGCATGGCGGGTTTCTGGGGCTGCGCACAGTTTTCAGATGTGAATAACCTGTTGAATAATGGCGGCGCGCAATATGTGGATTTCCTTTCAGATGCCGGTGTTTCCGGTACGGACGGTGCAACAGACAGCCTGACACTGACCGGTGCATTCAATAC
>JALWRY010000115.1 GCA_027080445.1 Thiohalobacter sp.
ACGCCCGCCCCGCCCCACTGCCGAGGCCAGGATAAAGGGCACAAAGCTCATGGATAAGGCGCCGGCGGAAATGGTAAATACCTTGTAGGGAATCGGTGAGAACCCGGCCACCAGTACCGCCCAGAAGCCCCATTCCCCGAACCAGCGCGAGGCAATGCGATAAGCCTCCGCCCAGCGTCCACCCTCGCCAATCAGCGGTTGCACCCACTCCAGCGCAAAATGGCCAATGGTATAACCGGCCATGCCACCCACCACCGACATCAGCGTCGTCAGTGCGGCGTAGTGCAGGGCGCGTTGTGGTTTTGCCAGTGCCATGGGCATCAACATGACATCCGGCGGAACCGGGAAGAAGGAAGACTCGGCAAAACTCAGCGCGGCCAGGTAGCGTGGCGCGTGGCGGTGCCGGGACCAGCTCAACGCCCTGTCGTACAGGCGCGTGAACAGTTTCATTGTCCCGCACCGCCCAGTAAAGGCACGAACACCACCGGCTCAAAATCCTCGCGTTCATACACGCTTTCGGTCCGGGTCACGGTAATCAGTGTCTGTCGATCGCGCCCGCCCAGCGGCATCACCAGCCGTCCACCGACCTTGAGTTGTTCCAGCAAGGCTTCGGGTATCTCCGCCGCGCCGGCCGTGACGATAATGGCGTCGAATGGCGCAAACTGCGGCCAGCCCCAGCTACCGTCGCTGTGCTGGATACGAACATTGCGATAACCCAGCTGGCGAAAGCGTTGCCGCGCCTGGGTGGCCAGCGCCTCGATGCGTTCGGTGGAGTACACCTTGTCGACCAGCCCGGCGAGTATCGCCGCCTGGTAACCGGAACCGGTGCCGACTTCGAGTACAACGTTCGGATTCACCTCCAGCAGCAGCTCTGTCATGCGCGCAACAATATAGGGCTGGGAGATGGTCTGGCCGTGACCGATCGGCAGTGCAGTATCTTCGTAGGCGCGCGTAGCCAGCGCCTCGTCAATAAACAGGTGCCGCGGCGTGGAGGCAATCGCATCAAGCACGCGGTTGTCGCGTATACCCTCTTCACGCAAACGCGCGACCAGCCGGTCGCGGGTACGCTGCGAGGTCATACCGATCCCCTGGGTCCGTGACTTCAAGGCTGCTCCAGTGTGTCGCCCAGACAACGGTCAACCTGCTCGAGCACCGTGTGCTGGGTCAGATCGACGTGAATCGGCGTGACGGAAACAAAACCGTGTCTTACCGCATAGAAATCCGTACCCGGCCCGGCATTCTGTTCACTGCCGGCCGGGCCTACCCAGTAAATCGGCCGGCCGCGCGGGTCAGTTTCACGAATCACTGGTTCGGAGCGGTGGCGGTTCCCCAGTCGCGTGGTCTGCCAGCCCTTGAGTTCATCGAAGGGAATGTCCGGCACATTCACGTTGAGAATTGTCTCTGCCGGCACCGGCTCGCATTCCAGCCGTTTGAGCAGGGCCAGCACCACCCTCGCCGCTGTGTCGAAATGCTGCGGCTGGAACGCCACATTGGATACGGCAATGGCAGGCAGGCCGAGGAAGCGCCCTTCCATGGCCGCGGCGACAGTCCCGGAGTAGATGACATCGTCCCCCAGGTTGGCGCCGGCGTTGATGCCGGAGACCACCATATCCGGCTCATGGTCGAGCAGCCCGGTGATCGCCAGGTGAACGCAATCGGTCGGTGTGCCCTCGACATAGGTATAGCCATTCTCTGCCTGCCGGGCACGCAAGGGGCTGTCGAGGGTGAGTGAATTGCTGGCGCCGCTGCGATCGCGCTCGGGCGCCACCACGGTCACTTCCGCCACGGTCTGCAGGGCTTCGGCCAGGCAACGTATGCCCGGCGCACGGTAGCCGTCGTCATTGGAAATCAGGATTCGCATGGAAATGCCATGATACCCGAGTCTGCCCCGCCCGCCCCGTACCCCTGAC
>JALWRY010000116.1 GCA_027080445.1 Thiohalobacter sp.
GACAGTGGCGCGTGCTCGTCCAGCGCGCCCTTGGCCTTCAGGCTGGACGTTACCGGGATGTTCATGTATTCGCTGAAGCGTTGTAATGCCGCCTGCGCACCGGCCTGTATGCAACCATAGCCCGCCACAATCAGCGGCGTCCTGGCCTGCTTCAGCAATTCGATACAGTCTTCGACCCGGGCAGGGGGAAGTCCTGGGGTCGGCGCCGGGGCGCGGGATGGCAGCTGATCCAGTAATGAAGCATCAATCATTTCTTTCTGCACATTGAAGGGAATACTCAATACCACCGGCCCGGGGATATCGGCGGTGAGGTGTTTGGCTGCTTCATTGAGGACACTCACCAGGTAATCCGTGCGTTCGATCATCTTGTGGTAACGCGTCACCCCGGCAAACAGCGTCGACTGGTCCACGGTACCGCCTTCACCGGAACTCTCCTGCAGGCCGCCCTTGCCGAAGGCATAGGTCGGCACTTCACCGGTAATGGCAATGACCGGCAGCTTGTCGACGTAGGCATTGGCAATACCGGTAATCAGGTTGGTCGCCCCCGGCCCGGTCGTGGTAATACAGGCGCCGATGTTCCCCGTGGCGCGTGCCAGACCACCGGCCATAAACGCCGCGCCCTGTTCATGCTTGGCCAGCACACTCTGTATATCCGAATCGAACAAGGCATCGTAGACCGGCAGGATATGTGCGCCCGGCATGCCGAAAATGGTGTCGACCCCCAATTGCTGCAGGAACCGGACAATAAACTGGCTGACCTGTATTTCCATTATAAAAATTAGTTATTTATCAGTGGCCTTGTCGTAGGCCCGAAGGATATACAGCACAGCCCGCAAGAGCAATTCCTAAAGGGGTCAGTACCCTTTAAATGAGCATCCCGGGTTTAAACGGACAAGGTGCAGCCAGTTGGGTGACGACGGTTGATACGAACGGGATCGTTCCGGGCACCCATATAGCGTGTCTTCACCCGTTCTGACGAATGATGGCCATTTACACTTCCTTATTGATTTGCCTGAAGGGTAAGGGTTGCTGCATGAACACTATGTCCCGAATCATACGGATTCCAGAGATAGGATGGATGTCAGCACCTCATCCAGACGCTGTTCGAACAGGCACAGAAGATCGCGGGGAATCTCACCCTGCCACTTGATGCAGGTCTCCATCTGTCTGCAGGTATCATGCAGATGCATGGCGCCGATGTTGCCGGACACCCCCTTGAGATGATGCAGCAGTTCGCTTGCGGCTTGCGCGTCTCCGGTGGCGACGGCGCCTTGCAGCTTGTCTGTCGCATGCGCGAATTCATCATGAAAATTCTGTAGCATTTTCCTGAATGACGGCCAGTGGCGTCCCTCGTTTCGCTGCATGTCAATCCCGGCAAACTGCCGCGTCCATGCGGGCGGCATGTCGCCGTGCTCCCGTTGCGCGGAATCCGGTTTCGGTCGCTTCCCGCACGGCTCGATCCATTCGCGCAACAGGTCGAGCAACTGCGCCACGTCAAACGGCTTCGGCACATGCGCGTTCATACCTGCGGTCAGACACTTCTCCCTGTCCTCCGCCATGGCATGGGCGGTCATGGCGATGATCGGCAGCGCATCGAACCGGCCGTCCGCCCGGATCAGCTCCGTCGCCCTGTAGCCATCCATGACCGGCATCTGCAAATCCATCAGCACCGCATCGAAGGCCTGTTTTTGCACCATCTCTACCGCCTCTTTGCCGTGATTGGCGACAGAAACCACAAGCCCGGCATGCTTAAGGTCTTCTCTGACGATCTGTTGATTGATGGCGTTGTCTTCCACCAGCAGGATGTGCGCACCGGTGATGTCCCGCCCGTCTTCGTCGCGGGCGTCAGGCGCAGCCGGTACGCGCGCCTTCTCCGGCAGACCAAAGCGGGCGGTGAAGGTAAACCGGC
>JALWRY010000117.1 GCA_027080445.1 Thiohalobacter sp.
TTCATGGGTCGCGGGGTTGACGATGTAAAACGTCTTGGTACGGAATTGCCGTATCACTTTGTCGCCGCCGAATCGGGGATGCCGCTGATCCGTACCGCGGCGGGCGACAAGAGTCCCGTGCAGGTCTCTGCCGATATCCTGATCGAATTGCGAAAGCGCGCCGAGGTGACGCTGGGTGGTGAACTGACCGGGGTGGTGGTTACCGTGCCGGCCTATTTTGACGATGCACAACGGCAGGCGACCCGCGACGCCGGCAAGCTCGCCGGGCTCAATGTGATGCGCCTGCTCAACGAGCCGACCGCGGCAGCTGTGGCCTATGGGCTCGACAAGGATTCCGATGGCGTGATCGTGGTCTATGACCTCGGTGGCGGTACCTTCGATGTTTCCATTCTGCGCCTCAACCAGGGCGTATTCGAAGTGCTGGCGACAGCGGGCGATACCGCGTTGGGTGGCGATGATATGGACCGCCTGATTGCCGAATGGCTGATGCAGCAGGCCGGTGTTACGGACAGCCCGGATCATGGAATGCAGCGCCGGCTCCTGCAGCAGGCCTGCCGCGCCAAGGAAGCCCTGACCGATACCGAACAGGTCAGTCTCGAACTGACGCTTGCAGATGGCGGCGTCTGGCGTGGCGAGCTGACCCGTGTGCAGCTTGACGACATCATCGACCCCCTGATCAAAAAAACCCTGGCGCCGTGTCGGCGGGCATTACGTGACGCGGGTATCGGCCGCGAGGATATTGCCGCGGTGGTTATGGTGGGTGGTTCCACCCGGGTATTGAAGGTACGCACCGAGGTAGGAAAATTCTTTGAGCGCGAGCCGCTGGTGGACATCGACCCGGATCGGGTGGTGGCGGTGGGTGCGGCGATCCAGGCGGATATCCTGGCCGGGAACAAGCCGGAAGACGACATGCTGTTGCTGGACGTCATTCCACTGTCGCTCGGTATCGAGACCATGGGCGGGTTGACGGAAAAGATTATTCCGCGCAATACCACCATTCCGGTAACGCGAGCCCAGGAATTTACCACGTTCAAGGACGGCCAGACCGCCATGGCGCTGCACGTCGTGCAGGGCGAGCGCGAACTGGTCGAGGACTGCCGTTCGCTGGCACGCTTCGAACTGCGCGATATTCCGCCGATGGCGGCCGGCGCCGCGCGTATCCTGGTCAGTTTCCAGGTGGATGCCGATGGCCTGGTCAGCGTGACGGCGCGTGAACAAACCAGCGGCGTACAGGCGCACATCGAGGTGAAGCCCTCCTATGGCCTGACTGATTCTGAAGTGGAGAGCATGCTGCGTGACTCCATGGATCATGCCAAAGACGATATGGAAGCGCGCCGGCTGCGCGAACAGCAGGTCGAGGCTGACCGGGTGCTGGAAGCTATCCAGGCTGCACTTAGTCAGGATGGCGACGTGTTCCTGAATGCGGAGGAGCGCGCCGGTATTGACGCGGCGACCGGGGCGCTGCGCGAGGCGCGTAATGGCAGTGACCACCGTGCGATCAAGCAGGCCATCGAAAATCTCGAAGCCGCCAGTAGCGCTTATGTGGACCGCCGTATGAACGCCAATATCCGCAAGGCCATGACCGGCCACGCAATCGACGAATTCAAGTAGAGCAACGCCTTATGCCCAAGATTATTTTCCTGCCCCATGAAGAGATTTGTCCGGAAGGCGCGGTGGTGGAAGCCGAGCCGGGCACTACCATCTGTGACGCTGCGCTGGCCAGTGATATCGAAATCGAGCACGCCTGTGAAAAATCCTGTGCCTGTACCACCTGTCATGTGTATGTGCGCGAGGGGTTCGATTCGCTGGAAGAGTCCGATGAAACAGAAGACGATCTGCTCGACAAGGCCTGGGGGCTGGAGCCGGATTCCCGGTTGAGTTGCCAGGCGAAGGTCGCAGACGAGGAC
>JALWRY010000118.1 GCA_027080445.1 Thiohalobacter sp.
CTCCTGTTGTTCTTGCCAGGGCCTCGACCGCCAGCTCGGCGAGGCGCCCGTCTGCGAATTTCGCGGCGCCAGCGCAGTCGGCTCGTGTGCGCCCCCATGTGGTGACGCAGTAGCGGCCATCTTCGTCGACGGCGATGATGGCGATCCGCACGGCGCTTGCAGCCTGTCCGCAGTTGCGCGCGGTCGATATCGGGATCGGCTTGATGGTCATTCGGCGATCCTCCGCAGCACTTCGGTGATGATGGGGATGCCAACGATGACCGCGACCCCGCCGAGAATGATCAGAAGGGCCAGACATGAGGTTTCGATCCATTCTGTTCGCGGCGGCCAGTTTGTGTCTTCGTCGTCGGAGCGAAAATCCATGTCAGGTCGCTGGCGCATCATGCTTGTCCTCTATTGTCCAGTGTGAAGAAAAATTGCCGGGGGCGGGAGGAATGCCCCCGGCAGTTACACCGCAGCCCCGAGCAGCGCCGTGAGTGGTGAGGCAAGGGCTGTGGCGGGAAGAGACGGTCATTGCAGGTGCCTTTTGCAGACGGGGTTGTCGTCGATCAGCCCGCGCAGGCACCGGGTTACCTCTTCGTCGGATATTCCATGGTTCCGGGCGACGTTCAGTGCTGCTGCGAGAAGGGCGGCGGTGGCGGCACCGGTATGGCCCAGCGCGCCAACGGTCGATCTCGCGGCCGCCGCGGCGATTCTGGCCATCGTTTCGTCGTTGGGCCGATCGTCTCAGGCATAGTGCTCATAGTCCTCATCCTCCATGCTCAGCGCGTTTATGGCGCGCCACCCCATTGCCATGCGCAAGCAGTTGAACAACTTCATCTGGCGAAATGCAGATGTCTGTGGCCATCAGGGCCATAAGCTCGGGCTCTTCACCGTCTTGGGTCAGCACGACGCAACGTTTGCCCCGACCGCAGAACCACCCTGCCTCGAGGTGTGCCGAGCGGCCACATGGAAGCAGCAGGACGCAGGTATCGGCCCACTCCATTCCTCGCAGGTCATTCATATAACCCAGTGCGGCAATCGGATGGGTGGTCAGGTTTTTGCGGTAATCTTCCGCCGTCCAATTCTGCCAGCCGGGGTCGAGCTCGGACCAAGCAAAACCAGGTACGCCATTAGGCGGGTTTCGGAAATCATAGACTTCATGGCCGTGCATGCGCAACAGGTCGACCATTGTGGGCTGGAACTCATTTCGCCAGGATGATGCCAGATAAATTCGAGCCATTATTTGCCCTCCAGCGCCGCGCGCACGGCGCAGTCCTTGGCTTCGAGCAGCTTGCGCAGGCACATGTCCTTTTCCGGCCCATCGGGCAGCGCGGCAGCATTCGAGGCCGCGAGCGCGTGGAATGCTCGGCTTACATCCTGCAGCCGATGCGGCAGGTGGCTGTATGCGAAGTGCTTGAGAATGGGATTGTGCATGGGTTCATCTCCGTCTTTTTTCTGCTCACGACCCACCCTCCGGCGGCGGCAGCATCCCTTGGGTTTCAATGCGCTGCATGACGGTCTCGCCAGACGGGAGAAGAATTTGACCCAGGAAAGCCGCTTCGAAGGACAGGATCCCGGTCTCGACTGCGGTGATCTGACCCTTCACCCAGTCCCGAAGAATGGACCAGACCGCGATGGCGCCTTTTTCCAGAGCCTTGCGCTCATATTCACGCTGGCTGCCTTTTCGTCGTGAATTGAATGGATGGGCTTTCAACCAGGCCTGCGCATAGCCAGCGCCGGAAGCTTCTACCTGCACCATGCGACCACGCCATTCGAACTGGATCATCACCAACCCTTTGTCGAAGTCCTCCATCGGTGCGAACTTCGAGCACCCAAACGCCTGCAGCGTGCGGCGAATATCCTCGACGGCGCGCCGACCGGATGTTGCATTCTCGTAAGGAAGCGTCATGCGCACTCCCCCGCGT
>JALWRY010000119.1 GCA_027080445.1 Thiohalobacter sp.
TGTTGTTATTATTCGCACTCTCGACCTTTGTTGCAGGTATCCGTATGGGCTGGATATTCAGGCTGGCCGGTCTTTTCCTCGCTGCCGGGCTGCTGGTACTGGCCTACATCGAACGTTACCTGTGGGTATTGATAATCGTTGCCGTTCTCATACTCTTTATCCACCACTTCATAACGCGTCATAGCAGACAGGAGTCACAGGGATGGACAAAAACACCGGGCCAGTAGATAAAAATTCAGACCAGAGCACCCCCTTGAGCATCGATGACCTGTACCGTGAGCTGAAGGAATGGCGCAGTGAGCACGACACATGGCTGAAGGATGTTGATCAGTGGCGACGCGAACAACGGCTTGTCAAATTGATACTGTACAAGATGGAACGCGCCATGCCTGACCAGAATGAGTCCCTGGAAGCACACACAAAAGCCATTGGAAAACACAAACAGCGTTTAGGCAACTATGAAAAGAAATTTAAAGACCTGCTGGCGAATACAGCACCACAGTCCGGTATGCAGGATAGTATTCTGAAAGAACACCGCCTGCAGAAAGACCTGCACCTGCGCGAGAGGGAGCGGCACGCGTCATTTCGTCACGCGCACCTGGCTGCAATGTCAGAGCTGTCGCGCCTTACCCGGACGCTGGAACAGGCTGAACGACCATAGACAGACTATCAACCGTAATGGAGAGCAACATGAAAGACTCACAACACCACGACCCGATAGACGCCCTCGGAACAGCCTACGAAAAAATGTTCGAGCGCGCGGCCGAGCATTTCCATAACGTGGAAGAAAAAACCGGTCCCGTACTCCACAAGCTGGTTGACGAAGCAAAAGAAAAGGCCATCGAACTCAAGGAACTTTCGAGGGAAGATGCCGAGAAACTTGCAGCCTATCTAAAACGCGACCTGGCCGACGCCACCGACTACCTGTTAGAAACCGGCCATGAACTCAGGGACTGGCTGGGCTTTGAAACCAGCCTGGTCGAAAGCAGCCTGCTTGACCTGATGCTGAAAGCAGCGGACAAAACCACGCTGCAACTTCTGAAGCTGAAAGAAACCGCCCGGGAAGCATCGGTTTACCGTACCGGTGAAATCACCGGCGCCGGCACCCTGGTTTGCGATCAATGCGGTGAAAAACTGCATTTCCACAAGGCCGGGAAGATTCCGCCCTGTCCGAAGTGCCATGCGACAAGTTTTCACCGAAGCTCCCGTGGGTAACAGCTTTCGGCATTTATAGCGAATAGCTTTGGTGCAGCCCGGGCATCTCGACCCGGGCGCCCTTCAGCTTTTTGGCGAAGGTCGCCATACTGTCTTCCTCGCCATGGACAAGGAAGGTCATTTCCGGACTGCCGGTATGCCGATACCAGTCCAGCAACTCCGCCTGGTCGGCATGGGCAGAAAAGCCACCGATGGTATGTATGCTGGCGCGTACCGGTATTTCTTCGCCAAAAATACGCACCCGCTCTTCACCCTCGATAATACGCCTTGCCAGCGTACCCTGCGCGGCATAACCGACGAACACCACGCTGTTCTTGTGGTTCCACAGATTATGCTTCAGGTGGTGGCGGACACGCCCACCGGTACACATCCCGGAACCGGCCATGATGACCGCACCCCCGTCGATCTGGTTAATCGCCATGGATTCCGCTGTCTCACGGGTGAAATGAAGCCCCGGCAGGTTGAACGGGTCTCCGCCATCCGAAGATACCTTCAATGTTTCGGCATCATAACATTCCGGGTGCCGCTCAAATATCCGTGTGGCGGAAATCGCCATGGGTGAATCGAGGAATACGTTGGTGTAGTGCTCGATACGCCGGCTTTCCACACCCTCACGCAGGTAGTAGAGAATTTCCTGGGCACGCTCCAGTGCAAAGGTGGGAATAATCACATTGCCACCGCGCCCGACGGTTTCATTGATCGCCATGTAGAGTTCGTCGATGGAGGGCTGTAATTGTTTATGCAGCCGGTCGCCATAGGTGGTTTCCATGACCACCACATCAACCTGTGGCGGCGGAGTCGGGCTACGCAATATAGCGCGACCGCTATAACCCAGGTCACCGGAAAACAGTACACGGCGTTGTCGCCCGTCTTCTTCCAGTTCCAGTAAAATACTGGCCGAACCGAGTATATGCCCGGCATCGAGAAAGGTGGCGCGAATACCCGGCGCCAGCGTCAGCGGCTCACTGTAATTTACCTTCCGACCGAAGTATTCCAGGCTGTTGAGCGTATCCAGGGTGGTATAGAGTGGTTCAATCTCTTTTCCATGATGGTGGTTGCCCCGGCGTCTGGCACGGCGCATCTGGTAGCGGGCTTCTTCTTCCTGCAGCCCTGCCGAGTCGAGCATCACCAGCCGCGCCAGTTCAACCGTCGCCGCCGTGGTGATGATCTC
The DNA here is from genome assembly GCA_027080445.1 of Thiohalobacter sp. GTDB lineage: Bacteria > Pseudomonadota > Gammaproteobacteria > DSM-19610 > DSM-19610 > Thiogranum. The sequence continues at coordinate 2,387 of JALWRY010000119.1, forward strand.
ACCGGTAAAACCCTGTTTGGCCAGTAGCGGGATACGACCGCAGTGATCCAGGTGTGCATGTGTGAGCAACAGGTAATCGATATCAGCGGGGTCAAACCCGAAGGGCGCCGAGTTTTCTTCGACAATCTCGCGACCGCCCTGGTACAGGCCGCAGTCGATCAGAATCTTCTTGCCTGCACATTCGATCAGGTGGCAGGAACCTGTCACCCCCCTGTCTGCACCGTGAAAAGACAGCTTCATCATAATTTACCTTTATTTACCCTGTCATTGCGAGCACAGCGCGGCAATCTCTTTGACCTGGTGCGAAACCGAAAAAGATTGCTTCGCTGTGCTCGCAATGACGGATTAATCGGAGGGTCTCTGTCAATATTCAACCGGCATCAAGGTCACCGGGTCAGCGCCTGCCCAGCCAAGGCGCATGGCGCAATGCTCGGCCTGGGCCGGATCGCAGTGCAGGATGACCACGTAGTTTCCCGCCTCGATGGCCGTGTGGATCTTGTCCACGTCCGGTTTCGGTATACCGATCCGGTGTAGCGCGCTGGCCAGTTGTGACAGGGCGGCCGCACCCGCCATGGCGCCGCCCGATACCGCCGCCCCGGCAATCGCACCACCCAGGGCCTCGACCACCGGCCCGGCAGCCAGCAGTGGGCCAATCCCCGGCAATACAAACAAACCGGTCGCACCGGCCAACAGACCCCATAATGCGCCCCAGACAGCGCCATGTTCACCCCAGGTCTTTACCCGTTCCGCGGTATTGGTATAAGCCAGCCCCAGCATGTCGTCACCCATGCCACCGGTTTTGCGCAATAACGAAAGCCTGTCGGCCGGAAAATCTTCCGCAATCAGTTTTTCGATCACGCGCACCGCCTTCTCCTCGCTATCGAACACCCCGACAGCAAGAATCAATCGCGCTTCCTCTACGGTATCAGTTTTAGCTGTCATCATTACGGGAAGGCGGGAATGGTCGGTTCCGTACCTTCAAAATCGGCATCGGGATGATGCTTCTTGACCAGGGTCTCGATTTCCTCAACCCGCTCCTTGGGGACATCGACCAGCATCAACACTTCACCTTTTTCAATGGCCGACTGAAATTGCCTGACGTGGGTATTTTCGGCATCCATACCAATCATGCCGCCGAGCCAGGCGCCCATGCCGGCGCCCAGCAATCCCATTGCCAGCAACGCGCCCCCGGCGACAACAACCCCCGGCAAGGCAAGTGCAACAAGGCCCGCCACCACACCGGTGGCGCCGCCAAGCGCCACTCCGCGCTCCATGGCCGGGATAAAATCACTTTTCTGCGCCAGGGTGGCTTCCGGTAAATCACCAAGATCGATGCCTGGTGCCGCGATCACATGCAGATGCTTTTCAGGCACGCGCGCCAGCAACAGTTCATCGACCACTTTATGCGCAACCCGGATATCGGGTAACAGAAAATACAAGCGTCTCATAATGCGTTACTCCCGTTTCCAGTGTAAACAAGAACTTCCCTGAGCTGACAGTATCGCGCCCACCCCGGTGATGCTGTCACCCAGGTTACAGACGCCTGCCGGGGACAGGCACACAATCCCGCCATGATAAAGGGAAGCTCATGATGCTGATTGGATTGCTGTTTATCTGGCTGGTCACCGCCTTCGGACTGTGGCTGGTCACCCTGCTGCTGTCCGGGGTGCGCGCGGACTCGGCGGCGGCGCTGCTGACTGCAGCCCTGGTGCTCGGCGCCATCAATGCCTTTATACGCCCCCTGTTATGGGTACTGACCCTGCCGTTGACCGTGTTCACCTTTGGACTGTTTGCATTGTTGATCAATGCCCTGATGATAAAAATTACGGCCGCCATGGTGCCCGGGTTTGAAGTCGACCGCTTCAGCGATGCCCTGCTGGCAGCCGTCGTCATGGCCCTGCTGGCCATTGCCGGCTTTATCCTGATGCAGTGGATGATGTTCGATGCGGTGTTCTGGATGCAACCGGGACCCGGGCCCATGCATGTTGGAATCTGAAGCACATGTCCTCCGGACAAACACCGTCCCTGCTGACGATAAACAGTGGATCATCGAGTCTGAAGTTTGCGCTGTTTGCAATACATGAATCCGCTACCCCGCACGTGCTGTACCGGGGTGAGTTTACCGCGATTGGCGATGACAACAGCCGGCTGCATATCCGTCATGCCAACGGCGATCCGATGTATTCGCAGGACAGGGGTATACCCGACCACCAACAGGCCTTGCGGATATTACTGGAATGGTTGTCGGAAAATACCGGGGCGCTGAAGCTGCTTGGTGCGGGACACCGCGTCGTGCATGGCGGTCGCCGCTTTCATGCGCCTGTTCGCGTGACGGGCGAAGTACTCGACTATTTACACACACTGGTCCCGTTGGCGCCAAACCATCAGCCGCCCTGTCTGCTGGGAATCAGCACACTGCAAGACCTGCTGCCCGATCTGCCCCAGGTAGCCTGTTTCGATACGGCATTTCACCACGACCGCCCCGAGGTGGAACAGTATTTTGCACTGCCCTCGCGCCCTGGGCTGGAAGAGATACGCCGTTATGGTTTTCACGGCCTTTCATATGAATACATTGCCGGCGTTCTGCCCCAATACCTGGGAGAACGGGCAGACGGAAAAGTGATCGTTGCGCACCTGGGACATGGCGCCAGCCTGTGCGCCCTGCACAAACGCCGCAGCATCGCCACCACCATGACCTTCACCCCGCTGGACGGTATTCCCATGGGTACACGCTGTGGCGCCATGGATCCCGCTGTGGTGCTCTATCTGTTACAACAGGGTATGCCGGCAACAGAGATCTCCAGTCTGCTGTATTTCCAGTCCGGTTTACTGGGGGTTTCCGGCGAGACAGGTGACATCAGCAGGCTGCTCGATAGTGGTACCCGGGCGGCACAGCGGGCAGTTGAACAGTTTGTCCACCACACGGTACGGGCCATCGGCTCACTGGCGGCTGCACTGGGCGGCCTGGATGCAGTGGTTTTCACTGCCGGTATCGGCGAACACGCCGCCCCGATCCGCGCCGCAATCAGCGAGGGCTGCGAATGGCTTGGCCTGTACCTGGATCGTGAGGCCAACCGGCTGGGCCGGGGCTGTATCAGCCGGGACGACAGCCCCGTGCAGGGCCAGGTCATCGCCACCGATGAGGAATCCATGATTGCCGGGCACAGTTGGCGTGTTCTCAATCATCACGAACAAGGGAGTAACGCATGATTGCATCACACTTTAGCGTCACCGGAACACCTTTATCCGACAGGGAACTGCAACGTATCGACGCCTGGTGGCGGGCGGCAAACTACCTGTCGATCGGTCAGATCTATTTGCTCGACAACCCGCTGCTCAAACAACCGCTGGCACTCGAACATATCAAGCCGCGCTTACTCGGCCACTGGGGAACAACGCCGGGCCTGAACATGATTTATGCCCACCTGAACCGGGTGATCCAGGCGCGTGACCTGAACATGATCTATGTCACCGGCCCCGGACACGGCGCACCGGGCATCGTCGCCAACACCTGGCTGGAGGGCAGTTACAGCGAGCTTTACCCCAACATCACCCGCGATGAAGCCGGTATGCGCAAGCTGTTTCGCCAGTTCTCTTTCCCCGGCGGCATCCCCAGCCATACGGCGCCGGAAACCCCCGGCTCTATTCATGAAGGTGGTGAACTGGGCTACTCGCTCAGCCATGCCTACGGCGCAGCTTTCGACAACCCGGATCTGATTGTGACCTGCGTGGTTGGTGACGGTGAAGCGGAAACCGGCCCTGCCGCCACAGCCTGGCATTCCAACAAGTTTCTCGACCCGCAACGCGACGGCGCCGTACTGCCCATCCTGCACCTGAACGGTTACAAGATCGCCAACCCGACAGTACTGGCGCGTATCAGCCGAGAGGAACTGGTCGCCTTGTTCAAGGGTTATGGCTATACCCCGTACCTGATAGAAGGCGCCGACCCGGCCAGTGTGCACCAGGCCATGGCCGCCACGCTGGACCGGGCCATGGATGACATTCACGCCATCCAGAAGACGGCGCGCCGGGGTGATATCACCGAACGTCCGCGTTGGCCGATGATTATCCTGCGCACCCCCAAGGGCTGGACCTGCCCGAAAGAAATCGATGGCCTCAAACTCGAAGATTACTGGCGCGCCCACCAGGTGCCCTTCGCGCAGCTGGCGGAAAAACCGCAGCATATCCGCGTCCTCGAACAGTGGATGAAAAGCTACCGGCCAGATACATTGTTCGATAATGACGGGCAACTGAACGCGGATATTGCCGAGCTTGCACCCCAGGGTGAACGGCGCATGGGCAGCAACCCTCACACCAACGGCGGATTACTGCTGCGCGAGCTGAAGCTGCCCGATTATCGCGACTATGCTGTCGAGGTACCCGCCCCCGGCAGCGTGACCGGCGAGGCCACGCGCCGTATGGGTGACTTCCTGCGCGATGTCATGGCCCTGAATGCTGAACAACAAAACTTCCGTGTCATGGGGCCGGACGAAACGGTTTCCAACCGGCTGGGCGCCTTGCTGGATGTCACCAACCGAGCCTGGGAAGCGGAAACCTACGACTATGACGATCACCTGGCGCCGGATGGCCGGGTGATGGAAATCCTCTCGGAACACACTTGCCAGGGCTGGCTGGAAGGCTACCTGCTGAGCGGTCGGCACGGCTGGTTTTCCTGCTACGAAGCCTTCATCCACATAGTCGATTCCATGTTCAACCAGCACGCCAAGTGGCTCAAGGTATGCAAGGAGATTCCGTGGCGACGGCCGATCGCCTCGCTGAATATCCTGCTGACCTCACATGTCTGGCGCCAGGACCACAACGGGTTTTCACACCAGGATCCCGGCTTTATCGATCATGTGATTAATAAAAAAGCCGACATCGTCCGCGTCTACCTGCCGCCGGACGCCAATACGACACTATGCGTTACCGAGCGCTGCCTGAACAGTCGTGACCTGGTGAACGTGATCGTCGCCGGCAAACAACCCGAACCGCAGTGGCTGGATATGGACGCTGCCATCAAGCACTGTCACGAAGGTATCGGCGTCTGGGGCTGGGCCAGCAACGACCAGGACAGTGAACCGGATGTGGTGATGGCCTGTGCCGGCGACGTGCCGACGATCGAGACCCTGGCCGCCGTCAAAATCCTGCGCGAGCAGTTACCGGAGATAAAAATCCGCGTCATTAATGTTGTCGACCTGATGACCCTGCAACCGCGTGAAGAACACCCGAATGGCCTGACGGACCGGGATTTCGATACCCTGTTCACCACCGACAAACCTGTCGTTTTCGCTTTCCACGGCTATCCCTGGCTGATTCACCGCCTCACCTACCGTCGCCACAATCACGCGGGACTGCACGTACGCGGGTACAAGGAAGAAGGCACTACGACAACACCGTT
>JALWRY010000120.1 GCA_027080445.1 Thiohalobacter sp.
AACGTACCCACCTCGGCTGACGAAAGCATTTTATCGAAGCGTGCTCTCTCGACATTCAGTATCTTGCCCTTCAGGGGCAAAATGGCCTGGGTACGCCGGTCCCGGCCCTGCTTGGCGGAACCACCGGCGGAATCACCCTCCACCAGGTACAATTCACTCTGTGCCGGATCACGCTCCTGGCAATCCGCCAGTTTTCCCGGCAAGCCGGCGATATCCAGCGCGCCCTTGCGGCGAGTCATCTCCCGTGCCTTGCGCGCCGCTTCCCGGGCCATTGCCGCTTCCAGGATTTTCGACACGATAGACTTGGAATCTGTAGGGTTTTCAAGGAGATAGCTTTCGAGTTTCTCTGATACGGTAGACTCTACAATCCCTTTTACCTCGGACGAAACCAGCTTGTCCTTGGTTTGCGAGGAAAACTTGGGGTCCGGCACTTTAACCGATAGCACCGCTGTCAGTCCTTCACGCGCATCATCACCCGTGGTATTGACCTTGTTCTTTTTGGTGACCTGCTTTTCCATGTACTGGTTCAGGGTACGCGTCAAGGCAGCGCGGAACCCCGCCAGGTGCGTGCCACCGTCCAGCTGGGGAATATTATTGGTAAAACAGAAAATGTTTTCCTGGTAAGAATCATTCCACTGCATGGCGACTTCAACCCCTACCCCATCGCGCTGCCCGGTGAAGTAGAAAACGTTTTGATGCAGGGGTGTCTTCTTGCGGTTCAGGTGCTCAACAAAGGCGCGGATACCGCCCTGGTATTCAAAGATATCCTGCTTGTCGTTCAATTCGTCGGTGAGTCGTATACGGACACCGGAGTTTAAAAAGGATAGTTCTCTCAATCGCTTGGCGAGAATATCGTAGTGAAACTCAATATTGGTAAAGATCTCTGCACTGGGTTTGAAGCGAATTTCTGTACCGGTCGCATCGGTATCACCGATAACTCTCAGCGGCGCCACCGGCTCACCCCGGACGTATTCCTGGAAATAAATATGCCCGTCGCGCTTGACCGTAAGCTTGAGCGTCTCGGACAGTGCATTGACCACGGAAACACCCACGCCATGCAGCCCACCGGAAACCTTGTAGGAGTTATCGTCGAATTTACCGCCGGCATGCAGCACCGTCATGATGACCTCGGCGGCTGAACACCCTTCCTCAGGATGGATATCGACCGGAATCCCGCGTCCGTCATCACTGATAGTGACGGAATTATCGCTGTGCAGCGTAACGGAAATTTCCGAGCAGTATTTGGCCAGCGCCTCATCAATCGAGTTATCCACGACCTCAAACACCATATGGTGCAGCCCGGTTCCGTCATCGGTATCGCCGATATACATACCGGGACGTTTTCTGACGGCATCGAGTCCTTTCAGGACTTTGATATTAGAGGAATCGTAGCTGGGTTTATCTGCCATGGTATGTGTTCCAGAGAGTGTCCGGGGATTATACCACCTCCCGGACCTCGCCGTGTTTCACGTGAAACCTTCTGATATTGGCGCCCGACAGCTTGTCCATAACCGGGAAGTCGATGGCTGTGGCAAAAACCTGGGCATCGAGGTCGATGAGCCTTCTCATGACCCGTGCCTGGTTAAGATTATCGAGTTCTGCGCCCAGGTCATCGAGCAGAAACAGGCTGTGTGTACCGATCTGCTTTTTGAGCAACATGGCCTGACTCAGCTTGAGTCCTATGACCAATAACTTTTGTTGTCCCCTGGACAAGCTTTCATTCACCGCCCTGGCCTGGTATTTCAGGGAAAAATCCGCCCGGTGCGGTCCACTGCGTGTAAATCCCTGTTCCCGATCCATTGCCAGACTGTCTTCAAGTACTACATGATAATCCTTATCCGCTGACCATCCCCTTCGATAGTTAATCGCCAGGCTTTCACTCGACTCCAGGAATTCTTTCATTATTTCAGAGAGATAGCATACTATTTCATCCAGGTACTCCCTCCGCCATCTGTCCAGGGCTTGACTGCAACTCACCAGGTCCCTGTCCCACACGGTAATTTCCCTGGGCGAGGATGCCGACCGCAACGCCGCATTACGTTGTTTTATCAGTTTCCGGAATTGCTTCCAGACTGGAATGTAATCCGGTTTCACGTGAAACAATCCCCAATCAAGAAACTGTCGCCTCACCGGCGGACCATTTTCAATCAGTCCGTGCAGGTTGCCGCCGACCCACTGGAGGGGAAACAAGGCGGCCAATTCAGAAAGTCTGCGAACAGGCTGACTATCCACCCGGGCAATGAGCTGCCCCGGTTTTCGACTTACACCGACGGGAATACATCGGCCGGATGCCTGCTGGATCTGCGCAACCAGCTGAAAACGGGGTTGGCCATGGGCAATGACCCGGTCCAGTGAACTGCTTCGGAAGGAACTGGCGCGGCCCAGAACATAAATCGTTTCGAGAACGCTGGTTTTACCGGCGGCATTTTCTCCACTGAACAGGTTCAGTCCAGGCGAAAAATCCAGGTTCGTGGTTGCCAGGTTGCGAAATCCGTCAATGGAAAGCGTGGAAAGCGGCATATTGACTCCCCGGCATAACGCCGGGGCAAAAGGTGCGGCTACAGCCGCATTGGCATAACGACGTAGCGATACTGATCCGTCCCGGGCTGTTTGATCAGACAGCTACTGTTTGAATCACCCAGGACAATCTCAACCTGCTCACTTCGCACGGCTGCCAGCACATCAAGCAGGTAGGTGACATTAAAGCCAATTTCCAGTTCGCCACCGTTGTAGTCAATTTCAAATTCTTCGTCAGCTTCTTCTTGTTCAGGATTATGTGCTTGAATTTTAATGATATTTTTATCAAGATTGAGGCGTATACCCCGGTATTTTTCATTCGAAAGAATCGAGGTCCGGGACAGTGCCTGGCGGAATTGCTCACGGTTTGTCGTGACCAGTTTATCGCCTCCCTTGGGGACTACCCGGTCATAGTCAGGGAACCGGCCATCCACCAGTTTTGACGTGAAACACACATCACCGACAGTCAGGCGAATATGGTTGGCGCCAAGCTCCACGGCAACGGCAGTATCGCTGTCGTCGAGCAGTCGTTGCAGCTCCTGTATACCCTTGCGCGGCACAATGACCTGCCGAGGATTGTCCGTGTGTATTTCAACCTTCACATCGCACAGGGCCAGACGGTGACCATCCGTTGCCACGGCGCGGAGAAAACCGTTACCCATTTCCAGCATCAATCCGTTCAGGTAATAGCGCACATCCTGTTGCGCCATGGAGAACTGGGTGCGATCGATCACTTCCTTGAGCTCACCCTGAGGCAGGGTAAATTTTGAATCGCCACTGATTTTCTCCACCAGGGGGAAATCAGCAGCAGGCAGTGTGGAAAGTGTAAAGCGACTTTTACCGGAACGTATCTGCGCCTTCTGGTCCTTGATCGATACCTGGATACTTGCATTCTCCGGAAGCGCTTTGCAGATATCGATCAACTTGCGTGCTGGCAAGGTAATTTCACCGGCTTCCTGCACCGTGGCATTGACCCCTGCCTGAATTTCAACTTCAAGATCTGTTGCAGTGAGTTTAAGCGCATCAGCACTTGCATTGATGAGGAGATTACCCAACACAGGAAGAGTCTGGCGTCTTTCGACCACACCGATAACCTGCTGGAGGGGTTTCAGGAAAGACTCTCGGTCTATCGTGAATTTCATTTAATTAAATATCCTTTTTATGATACAAGTTACTGTTGTTAAGGGCGGCCCTTGCGGTAGATAAGAGTGCCTTTCAACAAGCGATTCAACAGGCTGCAAGGCAAAACCGGTGTTGACAAGCATGCCCCGCGACTGTGGGGTACCTGTGGATAATATCGGAAAACTTTTGCGCAATAAAACTGTGCACCGGTTATCCACATCATGTGGTGAGTATTCTCCACAAGTTGCTATAGTCCTCGGCAATGCGCATGTCGGCTTCTTTCAGTTCATTCACCTTCCGACAGGCATGCAGCACAGTCGTATGATCGCGTCCACCGAAGGCTTCACCGATCTCCGGCAGACTGTGGTTGGTCAGTTCTTTTGCCAGCGCCATGGCGATCTGTCGAGGCCTTGTGATCGAACGGGTGCGCCTGGCAGAGTGTAGATCAGCCACACGGATTTTGTAGTACTCCGCGACCGTCTTCTGGATATTTTCGATGGAAACCAGCTTGTCCTGCAAGGCGAGTAAATCACGCAGGGCTTCCCGGGTGAATTTCAGATCGATGCTGCGACCGGTAAATCGTGCACTGGCGATAATCCGTTTCAACGCGCCTTCCAGTTCGCGTACATTGGAGTGAATACGCTTGGCGACAAAAAAAGCGACTTCATTGGGCAGATCGACATTGGCCTGGGCGGCCTTGTTCACCAGGATGGCGACCCGGGTTTCCAGTTCAGGCGGTTCGATCGCCACGGTCAGGCCCCAGCCAAAGCGGGATTTCAGCCGTTCTTCCAGCCCCTTGATCTCCTTGGGGTAGCGGTCGCAGGTCATGATGATCTGACTCTGACCTTCCAATAAGGCATTGAAAGTATGGAAGAATTCTTCCTGGGAGCGTTCCTTGCCGGCAAAGAACTGGATGTCGTCGATGAGCAGCGCATCGACCGAGCGGTAATAGCGTTTGAATTCATTCATGGCGTTATGCTGTAAGGCCTTGACCATATCCGCGACAAAACGCTCCGAGTGCAGATAAACGACCTTGGCGCCGGGCCGGCGTTCGACAATCAGGTTGCCGACCGCGTGCATCAGGTGGGTTTTACCCAGCCCCACACCGCCGTAGATAAACAGCGGGTTATAGGCCGTACCCGGGTTTTCCGCGACCTGGATGGAGGCGGCGCGCGCCAGCTGGTTGGATTTACCTTCCACAAAAGTATCGAAATTGAAGGTGTTGTTCAGATTTCCGCTAGGAAATCCGCGTTGTTCGCGGCGGCGTTCCCGGTGCACCGGTTCGGAGGTCGCACTTACCGGCACGGGGGGTTTACTGGAACCGATTTGCAGTTGCACGGCAATGGTTTCGGCATTGGGCCGGGAACCGACGACCTTCTGGATATTTTCCAGGAAATGCTCATTGACCCAGTCCAGCACGAAGCGATTCGGGGCAAGCAGGGTAAGGCTTTCGCTGTTCTCTATGGCGTGAAGGGGCCGTATCCAGGTGTTGAACTGTTGTTCGGGCAGTTCGTTTTCAAGCTGCGACAGACATTGTTGCCAGAGAGAGCCTTGCAAGGGTTATTTCCTGTACTGGTGGTTAACGGGATTTGCCGGGCCAGTCAGTCTAACGCCCCGCCGATGACTTATCCACAACCTTGAAGCCGATAAAAAACATCGCGTAAAGGTTGACAGCGGCGGGGTAAAGCCAGTAACCTGCGCGGCCTGATTTGGCCCGCTGTGAGTGGGCCTTTAACCTTTTTTGGAAGCGGTTTGCGCCATGAAAAGAACATTCCAGCCTAGCAACCTGAAGCGCAAGCGTACACACGGTTTTCGTGCCCGTATGCGCACCAAGAACGGTCGTCTCGTCATCAAGGCGCGCCGGGCGAAAGGTCGCGCGCGTCTTTCTGTCTGACCGGGCACGTTCAACGGGCGTCAGCGCCACTTACCCTGCCGCTTACCGTCTGCTCACCGCTGCCGGTTTTCAGCGAGTATTCCGGCATTGCGACATCAAGGTCAGCGATCGATACATCACCGTGCTTGCGAAATACAATGAACTGGGTCACCCGCGACTCGGCACAGTGGTTTCCATCAAGAATGCCGGTAATGCGGTCAAACGCAATCGCATCAAGCGCCTGATACGGGAGAGCTTTCGTCTCAACTGTTCCGGGATGGATGATCTCGACCTGGTTGTCCTGGTGCGCGCGGGTATCAGCGCGTGCAGTAACCAAAAAATTTTCCGCTCACTGGATGCACACTGGCGTAAAATCGCTTCGCATGCGAAAACTGGCCCTGATACTCATTAAGGCGTACCGCCTGATCGTCAGCCCCTGGCTGGGAAACCATTGCCGGTTTATGCCCAGCTGTTCCAGTTATTCCCTGACAGCCATCGAGCGTTTCGGTGTGTGGCGTGGCGGCTGGCTGGCGTTGCGCCGTATCGCGTCCTGTCATCCCTGGCATGAGGGCGGCGCCGACCCGGTACCCGAAACCCTGTGCAAGCATTCAACCAAACATAAAACGACACAATCCCATGGATAATCCACGCGTACTACTGACCATCGCCCTGTCTTTTATGATCCTGCTGATATGGCAGACCTGGACCCAGGATTACGGGCCGGCGCCCGAACAACAGCCGCAACTTGAAAACACGCAGGGCACTGAAACCGGCAAAACAAGCCAGCCGCCGGTGGCGAATGACATGCCGAGCAGCGAGATCGTTGCGAAAAAAACCGCCGAGGGGCCGGCAGCCAGCGGGCCGGCCGCGCTGCCTGCCGGTCAACGGGTAGAAGTCCTGACCGATACCTATCGCGCCGTAATCGATACGCGTGGCGGCACCCTGGTCGAGATGGACCTCCTGAAATACCCGGAAAGCCGCAAGCCGGATAGCCCACCGTTCAAGTTAATGGAGCTGAGTAACAGGCAGACATTTATTTTCCAGAGCGGACTACGTACCGGCAAAACTGAAACCGAGCCGAATCACCACGCCCTGTTTAGCACCGACCAGACCCGTTACCAGTTGGCAGACGGCGCCGAGACGATCGAGGTGCCCTTACACTGGACAGATGAAAACGGGGTCCAGGTGACCAAGACCTACCGCTTCCACCGCGGCAGTTATGTGGTAGAGGTGGGTTTCGACGTTGTCAATCACAGTCACAGCAACTGGAATGCACGCCCCTACTACCAGCTACAGCGTACGCCGAGAAAGAAAAAATCGCGTTTCCTCTACACCTATACGGGTGGCGTGATCTACAGTCCGGAAGAAAAGTACGAAAAAATCAAATTCAAGACCATGGAAGAAGAGAACCTCAGCCGCGATATCAAGGGTGGCTGGGCAGCCATGCTCCAGCACTATTTCCTCGGGGCCGTGATCCCGGATCCCGACGTTACGGCGCACTACTACTCGCGGGCGCTGGGCGACAAGCATTACCTGATCGGTTTTTCAGATCCCGCGCTGAACGTCGCGCCGGGTGAGCAGGCGAGCAGTCGCGTCAGGCTGTTTGCGGGACCGAAACTGCAACACATGATGGCGAAAGTCGCGCCGGGCCTGGAGTTGACGGTGGACTACGGCAAGCTCACCCTGCTGGCCCAGCCCATTTACTGGTTGATGGAAAAGATCCACGGGCTGGTTGGCAACTGGGGCTTGTCGATTATCTTCCTCACCATGATTATCAAGGGCATGTTCTTCAAGCTGTCTGAAACCAGCTACCGCTCCATGGCCAACATGCGCAAGCTCGCGCCACGCTTGAAGGCGCTCAAGGAGCGTTACGGCGACGATAAGAAGAAGCTCAACCAGGCTATGATGGAGATGTACAAGAAGGAAAAGGTCAACCCGCTGGGCGGTTGTCTGCCGGTGCTGGTGCAGATCCCGGTATTCATCTCACTCTACTGGGTGTTGCTGGAAAGCGTGGAAATGCGTCAGGCGCCGTTCATGCTCTGGATACAGGACCTGTCTTCTGCGGACCCGTATTACATCCTGCCGTTGCTAATGGGCATTACCATGCTTATTCAGCAAAAACTCAACCCGGCGCCGATGGATCCCATTCAGGCCAAGGTAATGATGATCCTGCCGGTCGTATTCACCGTGTTCTTCTCCTTCTTCCCGTCTGGCCTGGTGCTGTACTGGGTGACCAACAACAGCCTGTCCATCACCCAGCAATACATCA
>JALWRY010000121.1 GCA_027080445.1 Thiohalobacter sp.
GGGTTTACCAGTCGCAAACTGTTTTGGCAGTGTCCGGGTTGCCAGTGCTGGAGCAGCGTAAAACCGATAAAAACAGGAAGCATTGAATGAGTGCAAAATCGATTGAGGATCCCCGCGTTATCGTCGCGCTGGATTTTCCGGGGGGGCGGGAAGCCTTGCAGTTTGTCGAACAACTGTCGCCCGGAAGTTGCCGGCTGAAAGTTGGCAAGGAGTTGTTTACCAGCGCGGGACCGGATCTGGTGAGGCAGCTGGTCACCCTGGGGCACGATGTTTTCCTGGACCTGAAATTTCACGACATTCCCAATACCGTGGCGCGCGCCTGTGAAGCCGCCGCGCAGTTGGGTGTCTGGATGGTCAATGTGCATGCCTCGGGTGGGCGGCGGATGATGGAGGCGGCTTCAGTGGCCGTGCAGAATGCCGGGGGCCGCAAGCCCCTGTTGATCGGCGTTACCGTGCTCACCAGTATGGGCCCGGAAGACCTGGCGGAAGTCGGTGTGCAGGCCGACCCGGCTGAACAGGTCGAGCGGCTGGCGCGTTTGGCGAAGGACTCGGGGCTGGATGGCGTGGTGTGTTCCCCGCGCGAAGCGGCCCGCCTGCGCACGTCGCTGGGCGATGACTCCATGCTGGTTACGCCAGGCGTGCGGCCAGCCGGTGCATCAACAGATGATCAGACGCGTGTGATGACACCGGCGGATGCCATGCGCGACGGTTCCGACTACCTGGTGATCGGGCGGCCAGTGACCCAGGCCAGTGATCCTGTCAGGGCGCTTGAAATGATCAATGCCGAAATTCGCGATGTGATTTAGGGAAGCTGATTAATTTATTCCCCGTCATTGCCCCCCCTGGTTTCGTTTGTACGAAAAATCCGACAACAAAATCAGAAATCTCCTCTTGTGCGTCTGCCGCATTCTTGTAGCATCTGCGCCTCGCATTGTTTCGGCAATGCCAACGGACACAGGGTGTGTCCGCTGACAACCACACGGAGGATACAACATGACACTAAAAACATTCGTGGCATCCTTGCTGCTGGCGCCCGTTCTGGCCTTCGCCAATTCCGCGATCAATATCAACACGGCCGATTCAGAAACCCTGGTTGACGGGCTGACCGGTATCGGCCCGGAAAAGGCGATGGCTATTGTGCGTTACCGGCAGACCAACGGCCCCTTTCAACAGGTGAGTGACCTGGCGCAGGTGAAGGGGATCGGTGAAAGCACTATTCAGAAGAACCGGGCGAACCTGACCGTCGGTGAACGGGACAGCAAGCCCTGACAGGGATCGGGTGTCTTCTCTGGTGATTGCGCGCATCAGGGAAGGCGCTTGCTTACCCTCGAAATCACAGGTTATGCCTCTGCCAGGTCACTGTGACGGCAGGGACGCTATCACGCCGGGGGCAGGGAGCAGGGACGCTATCCGGTCGCCTTTCAGAGGCATATCCCGTGGTTTCAGGGGTAAGCTTGCCCCGATATGCTGCCGATGCATTAGCAAAGGTGCAGGTGCCGGCTCAATAAGGCACACAGTCCTGGTCGCATGGTGTGATTGACTGATCACGGCGTATTAACTATTGTGGTCTAACCTGTTGAGAAAAAAGGCGCTTGCCATGAGCATATCGGCGCAGGAACACGCACTGGTCGAGGGGATTCGTTCAGAAATACCGGATGTCCTGGCGATTTACCTCTTCGGTTCGGCGGCAGCCGGCGAATTGCGGCGGGATAGCGATATTGATCTGGCTGTACTTCTTCCTGCCGCACTGCCAGTCGAGCGTCTCTGGTCACTGGCGCAGTTGCTTGCCGTGTCAGCCGGGCGCGATGTGGATCTGATTGACCTGCAATCAACTTCCACGGTGATGCAGGCGCAGATTGTTTCTACAGGGAAAAGGCTGTATTGCGCAAACGAAC
>JALWRY010000122.1 GCA_027080445.1 Thiohalobacter sp.
GGCCGGTTCCAACACGGCCTGGTGTCACCCGGTACTGTTCCAGCGTATCCGCAAGGCAAAGAAAGACAACCCCGACCTGATGGTGGTGGTCATCGACCCGCGCCGGACGCCGACCTGTGATATCGCTGACCTGCACCTTGCCGTGCGCCCCGGCAGCGACGCCCTGTTGTTCAACGGCCTGTTGTGCTACCTGCAGGACAGTGGCGAAGGCAATCGCCTGTTTGTGGAGCGCTGCACCGATGGCATTGACGCAGCACTGGCGAGCGCCCGCGCCTCAGCCGACGCCCCGGATGCCGTAGCGGCACAGTGTGGCCTCGATGCCGGGACGCTACGCGAGTTCTACCGCCTGTTTGCGCGCACCGAACGCGTGGTGACGGTATTTTCCCAGGGCATCAACCAGTTCTCCTTCGGTACCGACAAGGTCAACAGCATTATCAACTGCCACCTGCTGACCGGCCGCATCGGTCGGCCGGGCATGGGGCCGTTTTCCTTTACCGGGCAGCCCAACGCCATGGGCGGGCGCGAAGTTGGCGGGCTGGCTAACCAGCTGGCCGCGCACATGGAACTCGACAACCCGACACACCGTGAACGTGTACAACGCTTCTGGCAGTCGCCGGGCATCCCTGAAAAGGCCGGGCTGAAAGCCGTCGAGCTGTTTCAGGCAATTGAAACCGGCCAGGTAAAGGCCGTCTGGATCATGGCCACCAACCCGGCCGTGAGCCTGCCCGATACGCAACGCGTACGCGCTGCCCTGCAGCAGTGTGAATGTGTCGTGGTGTCGGATTGCGTGGAGCATACCGACACCACGCACTATGCCGATGTACTGTTACCCGCCCAGAGCTGGGGTGAGAAAGAAGGCACCGTCACCAACTCCGAGCGCCGCATTTCACGCCAGCGCGCTTTCCTGCCCACCCAGGGCGATGCCCGGCCGGACTGGTGGATCGTTAGCGAAGTCGGGCGGCGCCTGGGCTTTGAAGCGGCATTCAACTACCAGAGCGCGGCCGATGTGTGGCGTGAACACGCCACCCTGTCCGGCTTCGAAAACGACGGCGAGCGTGATTTTGACGTCAGTGCGCTGGCGGACATCAGCGACGAGGATTACCAGTACCTGCCACCCGTACAGTGGCCGGTCAGCCGCACGGCGCCTCAGGGTAGTGCACGGATGTTCAGCGACGGGCACTTCTTTACACAAAATGGCCGTGCGCGTTTTGTCGCAGTACAAAATCCGCAACCGGCGCACGCCATCAGCGATGACTACCCGCTGGTTCTGAACAGCGGCCGGGTGCGTGACCACTGGCACACCATGACGCGTACCGGCAAGTCACCGCGGCTGTCCGGGCATATCGTCGAGCCGTATGCTGAACTGCACCCTGACGATGCCATGCAGTACGCGATCAAGGACCATGCCCTGGTCAGGCTGCGCAGCAAGTGGGGCGAAATCACCGTGCGCGCCCGGGTCTCCGATGCACAACAACGCGGCAGCGTATTTGTGCCCATGCACTGGAACCTGCAATTCTCCAGCGTGCCGAGCGTGGACTGTGTCATCAGCCCCGCAACCGACCCGGTCTCCGGGCAACCCGAGTTTAAATATACGCCCGTAGCCATCGAGCCAGTCCCGGTTGCCTGGTACGGCTTCATCCTGTCGCGCAGAAGGCTGGCACTGAAAAACGCCGCCTACTGGTCCTGCGCCAAAGGGCAGGGCATGTGGCGCTACGAAATTGCCGGCGAACAAAGCCCGCAAGACTGGGCCGACTGCGCGCGCGCCCTGTTGTGCAGCCACGAAACCGATGTCGACTGGCTTGAATATTTTGATTCCGCCGTCAACCGCTACCGCGCCGCCCGACTGGTCGATGGCCAGCTGGAAAGCTGCATCTTCATCGGCCCCACGGTAGACC
>JALWRY010000123.1 GCA_027080445.1 Thiohalobacter sp.
GATCAACGCCGGTAAGTCATTACCGGCGTTGATCTGCGTCGGTACCGGGGTAACCCTGTCTTGCGGGCCCTCAACGACACCGGCCGGGGATATGTCGCCGGTCGCAGAAATGTCTTCTGCTGACGCATCCAGTCGTTCCAGCCAGAGTCCTGTTTCCCCGTTGATACTGAGTGTCCGGTAGCGGTAGAGCGTCAACTGTTGACAGCCCGTCAGTATGGTGTGGCTGCCGGGCGGGTAACAACGGCTGACCACGATCAGGCGGACAGACAGTTGCCGGTTACCCAGTGCGTCATACACCTGGTTGACCCAGGGCAGTGCATTGGACAGCTGTTCGCTGGTTTGCAGGCCGTTCAACAAGGCCGACTGACCCTGTTCAGGGTCAAAACTGATCAGCACCGGGTGGCCGTCGGCATCCGCAAACAGCACCGGGTGGCCGTCCCACGGGAGTTTGGCTTCCAGCAGGGTGCTGCCACTACCCAGTAGCTGGTCGGCGGCGTCGATGAGCAGTGTGCGCAGTTCTTCGCGGTCACAGTATTCGGCGGTTTCAATGCAAAGTTTCATGCTGTTTATCCTGTTGTTGCCGAACGGTTGGCCGCCGACAGGTAAAACCCGCTGCGAACCAGTCGTTCGCTGATACGTGCCAGGAAGTTTTTGCGGTGGTGGTTGACCGGGCCGTGTTGCGGTGTGACCTGCTCCGGCAGAAAACCCAGGTTTAGCAACGGTACGTCGAGGTAGCGTAGTGAGCCAACAGCCAGTTTGCGGAAATAACGCCACGCGGCGTGCTGGTCGCGGGGGCCGACGATCACGATGCCGATTTCTGTGTGATGGTCTTCCGTCAGGAGCTTGATACGCCGGTAAGCGGTCAGCACCGCGTCGAGATTTGCGGGTACCAGCAATACAACGTGATCAAAGCGGGCTGCCTTGACGGTTTCCACGGAGGTAACGGGAACCAGGCAGTAGCGGTTTCCCCGCGCCCGCTCGCCGGGTTCGCCGGAAAGGTGACGGGGGTCTCCGTTCAACGGTTCATCGAGATGACAGAGTACGCTTTTATAGCCGCGCTGGTTGAGTACCTGGCAAAGGTCGTGCGTTATCCAGCTTTGCCCGGGGTTGTCGAGAAGAAAAGGAATCGTCTGGCAGGAATCCTCGCTACCCGTGGTTTCCGGGGCATCACTGAGGAAGCGCGCGCTGATTCGTGCCAGACGATCGGAGGAAGTGGATTTGCGTTGCCACACAGGGCTGAGTTGACTGGCCATTAGTGGTGTACCGGAACCTGGAGCAGGGAATTGATGCCGCCCAGCTCGTTGGGAATCTCGGACGGGTTGGTGGGGTCAGCCTGCCACTTGCCGTCGATGACCAGGCGATATTCATAAACCCCCGGTTCGGCAGTGAAGACTTTCTGCCAGTGGCCATTGATATGGCGGGTTTCGATGTCACGGTCTGGTATCCAGTCGTTGAAATCCCCTGCAATCTGCAGGCGGTGGCAATCAATATCGTCAAAGGTCAGAACGACCATCTGGCGCTGCGCCTGTTCGGCATACTCTTTCATGGTCATATCCTCTGTGAGGGGTTCGTTGTCAATGTAGGTCACTCGTGCCGGTAATGTAGCATTCAATAATTCTTCCGCCAGCTGCCGGTAGTCCTCAGCCGCGGTGCAGGCGGGGGCGTATTCCGGCAGCGTTTTGCCAAACCAGGCCGCTTCCCTGGCCCGTACGGTGTGCCGGACACGAACACCGCTGATGCCGACGGGAAGTTGTTCGCGAATCTGGCTGAGTACGGTTTGTGCGAAGCGGGTGTGACTGTCAAACATGGTCGGCAATACCTTGACGGGAAGATCGATCCGGTACTTGTTTTTCAGCAGGTTCACAATGTCCAGCAGTTGCCGTATTCCGTCGAGTGCATAGCAGCTGGCTTCCACCGGTACCAGAACCTGGTCTGCGGCCCTGAGTGCATTGATCGAGAGCAGGCCCAGTGAGGGCGGGCAATCGATAAGAATAAAGTCGTACAGTCCGCCAAAGCGTTCCAGTTGATCCAGGAGTTGTCTTTCACGGCCCGGTTGGTCACCAAGTAATGACTCCAGCATGGCCAGCGAGATATTGGCCGGGACAAGGTCGACCCCGTCGCAGACATCGGAAACAACGATATCGTAAAAATTTGCTTCGTCACTGAAGACCTCATACAGGCCGGGCAGGTCCCGGTCACTGACACTCACGCCAAGTCCCAGTGAAGCATGCCCCTGCGGGTCCATGTCGATCACCAGTACCTGTTTTGCCTGCCGGCCGAGTTCTGCCGCCAGGTTGATCGTTGTTGTTGTCTTACCGCAGCCACCCTTCTGGTTGGCGATAGCCATGATGTTCATACGTTGTCTCCACATCCCGCTGCACCGAGGTGCAACCGTTAGCGACAAACGTGAAGTGCTGAAGCACTTCACCACCAGGCCTGTATTGCTTTTATTGGTTCAGGCGTACTCCTCCAGCTTTTCCCTGGCAGCAGGAAACAGTTCCCCTTGTTGTGGTTGAACCTGCTGCAATTGCTCCACTTCCTTTGCCAGTTCGGCAATCGGAAAGACCCATTCCTGACCGGTCAGCGCATCGAAGGCGCGCTCACCATGAAAAACCAGCACCACGTCACCGGTGACCACGAGAGACAGTTCTACCAGTGGTTGCTCCGCGGTGGGAAGAAAATGCGTAAGTGACTGCAAGCATTTGCGGATGCGTTGCAGGGAGATGTTGGCATCAAGCAGGCGCCTGGCGGCGCGCAGGGCGATGAGATCGGTGAAGGTATAACGGGCATGACCGCCAGGGGTGAGTGCGGCGGGGACAACCAGACCGGTTTTGCGCCAGTAACCCAGCTGGCGTGTACTCAGGCCGGTAATGGCGGCGGCCTGCTGACGACTGAACGAGTCTTGTGTCACGGTGACTCCCTGCTCAAATGAGCACGATTTCGCCAAGTTTCGCAGGGTTTTGGGAGATGTCAAGAAAAAAAGGGACAAAAACTTCAGTTTTTGTCCCTTTTGGAGCTTCAAACGGGTACCGCTTGTCGGTACCCGGCCGGTATTTACTTTGTCACAGTACGCGGCAGCACCGGGGTGATGAGGCCGGACTGGTGCGAGAACCAGGCGGCGACATTTTTCATGTCCTGTTCAGACAGGCCGGCAGCGAACCCTTTCATAATCGGGTTGCTGCGTGCGCCGCTCTTGTAGTCCATCAGTGCGCGCACGATATAGTCAGCCTGCTGGCCGGCCAGGCGAGGGTACTGCGCCATCGTGCTGTTGCCGTCGGCGCCATGGCATCCGGCGCAGGTTTGCGCCGCAATGGATTTGCCGGCCTCGGCGTTGCCGCCGGCCAGTACATTCAGGCTCAGGGCGCTGAACAGGGTAGCAATAAAAATCGGGATCAGGCGTTTCATCAATCACTCCTCAACTGGATACTGTGCAGGTTACTTGCCGATAGCGGCGAAGAAGGCGGCAATATCTTCCATGTCCTGGTCACTCAGGGACCGGGCCTGGGCCTGCATGGTTTTATGCGAACGCTGGCCTGCCTTGTATTCGTGCAGTGCGGACACCAGGTACTCGGCGTGCTGGCCGCCCAGTCGAGGCACATGGTAGGTGGGATAGACATTGGTGTAGCTGGGTATCCCGTGGCAGCCCAGGCAGGTGGCGGCTTTTGCCTTGCCGGCAGTGGCGTCACCGGCAGCGAAGCTGCTCGTTGACATGGCGCTCGCCGATGCCAGCAGCACCAGTGCGGATAGATAAGTTGTCTTCATACGTCCTCGCTTCGATGGTGGTTATTCTGGTTGTACGCTACGGTGTAGCCGGAATGCAGCGCAACCCCGCATAGCGCTGTCCACGCCTTTTCTGGTTCCGGGGCGCGGGCATTATATAGCAAAGCCTGCCGTCTGATATAGCGCCGACTGTGCATCTGCACTATACCCGCTCCCGTGGCGTGTACAATGTCTCCCGGTCCAGTGGCTGAAGCCCCCGGTGACACAGGTTTGAAATGACAGACTCAAATGCCCGTTCCGGGCGTGCTGCCCTGACAGCGTTACAACAGCAGCTGGATGCCTGCATGGCACGGGATATCCCTACCCTGGAGAAAAGAATCCGCAGCTTGCAGCGGCGTGTGCAGGCCGGTCAGCCGACTGACCGGGGGCTTGCCGCGCTGGACAAGGCCATGGAATTGTCCCGGCGGCAGGTCGAACAACGCCGCGCCGCGGCGCCACGGCCCGAGTACGCGTTGCCCTTGCCGGTGACCGAGCAGCGTGAAGCCATCCTGGAAACCCTTGCTGCACACCCGGTGGTGGTGCTGTGTGGCGAGACGGGTTCCGGAAAGACCACCCAGCTGCCCAAATTATGCCTGGAACTTGGCTTGGGCGTGCGGGGAAAGATCGGTCATACCCAACCGCGCCGGCTTGCCGCACGCAGCCTGGCGGCACGTATTGCCGAGGAGTTGCACTGCACCCTGGGCGAAGCCGTGGGTTACAAGGTCCGCTTCCAGGACCGCGTGCGAGACAGCAGCCATATCAAGATCATGACGGACGGTATCCTGCTGGCGGAGATTCAGTCCGATCCGGAATTGCGCGAATACGATGCGCTGATTATCGATGAGGCGCACGAACGCAGTCTCAATGTGGATTTCCTGTTGGGGTACCTGCGCCGCCTGTTGCCGAGGCGGCCGGATCTCAAGGTCATCATTACCTCGGCCACTATCGATCCGCAGCGTTTTTCCCGGCATTTTAACCATGCGCCGGTCATCGAGGTTTCCGGCCGTACCTTTCCCGTGGAGATGCGCTACCGGCCGGTCAACGGCGAGGATGAAGACCAGCGCGAACGCAGTCGGACACAGGCCATCGTCGATGCCGTTGACGAACTGGCCGGCGAAGGGCCGGGCGATATCCTGGTGTTTCTTCCCGGTGAACGCGCGATCCGTGAAACCAGCGAGTTGTTGCGCAAACATCACCCGGCGCAGACAGAAATCCTGCCGCTCTATGCGCGCCTGTCAGCGCAGCAGCAGGCCCAGGTGTTTCGCCCGCACAAGGGGCGGCGCATTGTGCTGGCAACCAATGTGGCAGAGACATCATTGACGGTACCGGGCATCCGTTACGTGATCGATACCGGGCTGGCGCGCATCAGCCGTTACAGTTACCGCACCAAAGTCCAGCGCTTGCCGATTGAAGCCGTTTCGCAGGCGTCGGCCAACCAGCGCGCCGGCCGTTGCGGACGTGTGCAGGCCGGCATTTGTATCCGCCTGTACAGTGAAGAGGACTTTGTTTCACGCGCCGAATTCACCGCACCGGAAATACAACGCACCAATCTTGCCGCCGTCATTCTGCAGATGGCGGCATTGAAACTGGGCGAGGTCGAAGCCTTCCCCTTTGTCGACCCGCCGGATACGCGCCTGGTGCGCGATGGCTATACCCTGCTCCAGGAACTGGGTGCGGTAGACAGGCAACAGCGACTGACAGCGACAGGGCGCGAGATATCGCGTCTACCCCTGGATCCCCGTCTTGCACGGATTATTCTTACGGCACGCGACCAGCACTGCCTCAGTGAGATCCTGGTGATCGTCGCCGTGCTGGAGGCCGCCGATCCCCGTGACCGGCCACTCGACAAGGCCCAGGCGGCCGATGAAAAACACGCGCTGTTCCGGGATGAGAAATCCGATTTTCTGTCTTACCTGAAGTTGTGGCGGGCCTGGCAGGCGCAGGCGCGTCACCTGTCGCAGAACAAGTTGCGCAAGTGGTGCCGTGAGCACTTTATTTCCTGGTTGCGTATGCGCGAATGGGCGGATATCCATCGCCAGTTGCACGAGCAGGTCACCAGTATGGGGATGCACTGCAATACCGATGAGGCAGACTACCGGGCGGTCCACTGCGCCTTGCTCAGTGGCCTGTTAGGCAACATTGCCTTTCAGGCCGAACCGGGC
The DNA here is from genome assembly GCA_027080445.1 of Thiohalobacter sp. Classification (GTDB taxonomy): domain Bacteria; phylum Pseudomonadota; class Gammaproteobacteria; order DSM-19610; family DSM-19610; genus Thiogranum. The sequence continues at coordinate 5,922 of JALWRY010000123.1, forward strand.
GAATACCTGGGAGCAAGGAACCTTAAATTTGTGCTGTTCCCCGGTTCTTCACTGGCCAAAAAGAAACCCGCCTGGGTGGTGGCGGCCGAGCGGGTTGAAACCGGCAGGCGTTACCTGCGCACCGTCGCGGCAATCGATCCGGCCTGGGTGGAACCGCTGGCGAAACCCTTGTTGAAATACCAGTATGCTGACCCGCACTGGGAAAAAAAGCGCGCACAGGTCGTCGCTTTCGAGCGGGTGACCCTGTACGGCCTGCCGTTGGTGAACCGGCGCAAGGTGAACTACGGCCCGATTGATCCCCCGACCGCGCGCAAGCTGTTCATTCAGCATGCGCTGGTAGAAGGCCTGTTTGACACGCACGCGCCCTTTGCCGCGCATAACCGGGCGTTACTGGCGGAACTCGATCAGCTGGAGTCGAAGCGGCGCCGGCGTGATGTACTGGTCGACGAAGCGGAATTGTACCGGTTTTTCGATGAACGTCTTCCTGATGATGTGTATGACGGTGCGCGTTTCAATCGCTGGTGGAAAACGGTTTCAGCCACGCAACCACAGCGCCTGCATCTTGAACGCGATGCGGTGATGCGTCAGGGTGCGGAAACGGTAGATGTACAGGCGTTCCCGTCGCAGATGAATGTGCGTGGCCTGATGCTCGATGTGAGCTACTGTTTTTCACCGGGTGATGAAGATGACGGGGTTTGTGTGCAAATCCCGCTGGCTGCGCTCAACCAGCTGCACGCGGAAGACTTTGACTGGCTGGTGCCGGGCCTGATCCGTGAAAAAGTCACCCTGTTGATCAAATCCCTGCCGAAAAACCTGCGGCGTCATTTTGTGCCGGCCCCGGATTATGCGCAGGCCTGCCTGGAGGCGATCGATCAACGCCAGGGGGATCTGCTGGCGGCACTTGCGACCCAACTGAAACGTATGACCCGGATCGATGTGCCGCGACCCGCCTGGCGCGAAAGCTTGCTGCCGCGTCACCTGTTGTGCGGGTTTGAACTGGTCGATGAGCAGGGTAAACGACTTGCCGCTGGCCGGGACCTGGCGGCCTTGCAGCGGGATTTTGGTGAGCGGGCGCAGCGCGATTTTACCGCGGTAAGGGATACCCGGTTCGAGCGCAGCGATGTCCGCGACTGGGATTTTGGTGATTTGCCGGAATTTGTTGAAATCCCGCAGGGCGGTATCACCTTGCGCGCCTGGCCGGCGTTGGAGCCGGTAAAGGATACGATCAGGCTGCGCCTGTTTGACCACCCGGACGCAGCGGCTGAATCACACCGCCAGGGTTTACTGGCGTTGTTCCGTCTTAACGCGGGCAGCCGCTTGCGCGATGTCCGGCGTGCGCTGCCGGCATTGCAGAAGCAGGTACTCTGGTTCAGTCCCCTGGGTTCTGCCGAGGTTTTACAGGCTGACCTGGAGCAGGCAGTGTTACAGGCCGTATTTATGCAGGAAGAATCCCTGGTGCGCACTGAAGTGGGCTATCGTCGCCGGCTTGAGGCGGGGAGGGCACAGTTACTGGAGCAGGCCGTGGAAATCGGTCGTTACAGTCATGATGCCTTGCAGGCGTTTCACCAGCTCAGCCGGGCGTTAAAAGGTTCGCTTTCCCCTCAGCTGCTGTCAGCCATGAACGAGATTCGCGGGTTGGCCGCCGCATTGGTCTATCCCGGTTTTGTATCGGCGACGCCACTGACACGGTTGCCCCGGCTGCCGGTTTACCTGCGCGCCATGATAGCCCGGGTGGAAAAATTGCACGGTAATGTCGACAGGGACCGCCGGCTGGCGCTGCTGGTACAGGGCTACCAGTCCCGCTATGAACAGGCCCGGGACAAGGGTCGTGTGGACAG
>JALWRY010000124.1 GCA_027080445.1 Thiohalobacter sp.
CAATCGCGTAGCCGACGTGGACGCCGTGGCGGACGCCGTCGTTCCGGACAGCGACGCGATGCAAATGCCCAGAACCCGAACCAGCAGAATGCGCCTGCCGGCGAGACAGAGAACACGGGTGACAAACCGGCACCGACACGTACTGCACCACCATCGCCATCAACCGCAGTGGATAAGGTTGACAAGGCGCCGGTGGCACCGAAGCCAGCGCCGGTAGCAGAAAGTGCCCCGGCGAAGCCGCCTCAGTCCAGTCGTTCAGCCGACAAACCGCCCGCACAAAGCATCGCTTCGGAAGCGCCAAAACCGCAAACGGCACCGACACCGGCAAGCAACGACAAACCGAGCGCAGTGGGCGATAAATAACAACTTGCAGGAGCGGGCTTGCCCGCTCCTGCCTACGGAAGTGAAGTGCGCCGGATGGCTTCCAGCAAACCGCTTGCACCCGCCTCGACCAGGTCGAGGACACGCTCGAAACCCTGCGCACCGCCATAGTACGGATCGGGAACATCAGCAGGCTGATCCGTGCCGGCAAAATCGAGTAACAAGTGGACATTTTCCTGCCGGTGCTCGGGACAGATAGCGCGCAGTTCTTCAAGATTGCTGTGATCCATGGCCAGGATGTAGTCGAAGGCTTCAAAATCACGCACATGAACGCGCCGGGCGCGCTGGGTCGTAAGATCAATACCACGATCCGCCGCCGCCTGGGTCGCCCGCTGGTCGGGAGGCTCGCCAATGTGATAGGCATGGGTACCGGCGGAATCGATCTCGATCTGCGCTTCCAGGCCCGCTTCCCGAACAAGCTTTTCGAAGACCCCCTGGGCACTTGGCGAACGACAAATGTTACCCATACAAACAAATAATACCTTTATTTTACGCATAGTTATGATTCATAATTAATGAATATTCGATATACTGTCACTGTGCGTGCAGCGCAGCCATGATGGCTCTTGCCAATTCTCACACCTGAGGCGACTCCGCTACAATGCAGGTAATGATCGACGATGCCCTCAAACGCCAGTTACGCGCCCTGGTGGGATGCCGTGTGGAATATCACGGTCAGCCCTGCCAGATAATCGAAGTACTGGATTCGGAACGCGCACTGGTGCTCCAGTGTTTGTTGGCAACCGACAGTACGGCGACAATCCAGGGTAACCAGTTCGGTGAAGCCAACCGCCGTGTCCAGGCCTGTCATACCATCCCGTTGTTTGATGACGCAAACGACCTGAACGTAGACATTCTCAGCTGGCTGAATCAGGCATCGCCCTGACGCGCCCTGAGCAGTTGCTCGGCAATCAGCAGGTCATCCTCGGTATCCACACCCGGGCCAGGCCGTTGCCCGGCTTCCGCGACATGAATGCGTTCGCCGTACCAGATGGCCCGTAGCTGCTCCAGTTGTTCCGCCTGCTCCAGCGGACAGGGGCGCATTTCCGCGTAACGATTCAGGTAGCCAACCCGGTAGGCGTAGAGCCCGATATGGCGCATCGGTACGATACCGATGGGCAAGGCCCTGATATTGTCCATCAGCAGGTCGCGGTCCCAGGGGATTGGCGCACGACTGAAATACAGGGCAAAACCGGCCTTGTCAGTGACAACCTTGACCACATTGGGATCAAAGAATTCGCCACTGGCCACCACGGGTGTCGCCACGGTGGCTATCGAGGCTTGCGGGTTTTCCGCGAGGTCACTGGCGACCTGGTCGATCAGGCCGGGCGGCATGAGCGGTTCATCGCCCTGGACATTAACGACAAGCGTTTCCTTGTCCCAGCCCAGTGTCGCCACCACCTCACCCAGGCGGTCGGTGCCGCTGGCATGGGTACTCGCCGTCATACACACTTCGGCGCCAAACGCCCGCGCAGCCGTTTCGATGCGTTCATCATCAGTGGCGATCACAATC
>JALWRY010000125.1 GCA_027080445.1 Thiohalobacter sp.
AAGGGTCAATCGCATGGACGTTGTAAAGACACTGCTGCCACAGGAAGCCTGGCAACTGATACAGGACGAGCCGAGAAGCATACTGGTCGATGTCCGCTCTGACATGGAATTTTTGTTCGTGGGCCACCCGGTCGGGGCAATTCACATCCCCTGGATCGATTACCCGGACTGGAACCTCAACCCGAATTTTGTCACTGAAATCCGCAAACTGGTGCTGGGCGGAATCTGCCATGAGTCGGTTCAGTCATCCGCGCCCATCCTGCTCATCTGTCGCAGTGGGAAACGTTCCCTCGAAGCAGGTAACCTTCTGATAAAAGAAGGATTCTGTGACGTATATAACATTGCCGAGGGATTCGAAGGGGAACTCGACGAGCACCACCACCGGGGCACCACGGGGGGCTGGCGTTTCGCCGGATTGCCCTGGGAACAGTGCTAAAAGGCACACTTCTATTGTCGCTGATTGCAGTCATTTGTTTGACCCTGAAAAAACCTGCTCATATACTCAGATCCTGGGTGCCAGCCCTCTGCCATTTTGTTCAGGTTGAATTCTGACTCTCACGGTAGTGGCACTGAATTCCTGTTTGGGGAGCGAAATCGCTGTGCAACGGCGCAGCATCCGCATAAATTTGTAGCGAACTAACCGTCATAATCACGGCTAGGAGGAGAGAACTGATGTCAGATTTGAACGAAGCACAAATGGACGAGTGGCTGAACAAGAAACTGGATGAACTGTTGCCTGCAAAACTGCAGTCAATCGATGAAGCGCGTACACCGGCCATGTCTATCATTGCCACCAAGGGCACGCTGGACTGGGCCTACCCGCCCTTCATCCTGGCGTCTACTTCGGCCGCGCTGGGGTGGGACACCTCGATTTTCTTCACCTTCTACGGCCTGTTGCTGCTGAAGAAGGACGTTACCAGCCTGGTCAGCCCGCTGGGCAACCCGGCCATGCCGATGAAAATGCCGTTTGGTCCCAAGTGGTTCCAGAATTTCAACTGGCCGATGCCCAACCTGCTGATGGCCGGTGTTCCCGGTTTTGAAAAGGTCGCCACCGGTCTGATGAAGAAGACCTTCAAGAACAAGGGGGTGGCTACCATCGAAGAACTGCGCGATCTGTGTGTCGAGGCTGACGTCAAGATGGTCGCCTGCCAGATGACGGTCGACGTGTTTGGTTTCGACCAGAGCGAGTTCATCCCGGAAGTCAGTGACTATGTTGGCGCAACCTACTTCCTGCCGGTCGCCAAGGAATCGGACATCTGCCTGTTTATCTAGGTCGAAGTGCAATCCGGAAAAGGCGTGCCTTGCACGCCTTTTTTTATGTCAGAATAAAACCATGCGAACGCTCTATCCTCCCCTCGAGCCGTATGTACGGCACACCCTGAAAGTCGGCGCACCCCACGCCCTGTATGTCGAGGAAAGCGGGAACCCCTCCGGTATCCCGGTGCTGTTCGTTCACGGTGGGCCGGGTGGCGGCTGTGAACCCTGGCACCGGCAATTCTTTGACCCGGCGCGTTACCGGATCATCCTGTATGACCAGCGCGGTTGCGGTCGTTCCACGCCACATGCCAGCCTTGAGGCCAATACCACGCCCGACCTGCTCGCGGATATGGAGCAAATCCGCGAGCACCTTGGCATCGACCGGTGGATGTTGTTTGGCGGCTCCTGGGGCTCGACACTCAGCCTGCTGTATGCACAGGCCGTCCCGGCGCGTGTGCTGGCGCTGGTTGTGCGCGGCATTTTTCTGTGCCGCACGGAAGATATCGACTGGTTCTACCAGCGCGGTGCCTCGCGGCTGTTTCCGGATGCCTGGCAGGATTTTCTTGCCCCGGTCCCGCCCGCGCATCGTGACAATATGCTGCAGGCCTATCACCGCTTGCTGACCGGTGACGACGAGGTTCGTCGCCTGGCGGCGGCCCAGGCCTGGTCGGTCTGGGAAGGCACGACCTCGACACTGCATCGCAAGCCCTCGCTGGTGCAGCACTTTGCCGACAGCCATGTGGCGCTGAGTATGGCGCGTATCGAGTGTCACTATTTTATCCACCAGGCCTTCATCCAGCCTGACCAGATCCTCAGGGAGGCCGGCCGGCTTGCAGGTATCCCCGGGCGCATCGTGCACGGGCGCTATGACGTGGTGTGCCCGGTCGACCAGGCATTCGCCCTGCACCGGGCCTGGCCGGATGCGACATTGCAGATTGTCCCGGCCAGCGGGCATTCCGCCGGCGAGCCGGCCATCGCCGACGCCCTGCTCACGGCGTGTGATGATTTTGCCGGTCAACTGTCGTGATTGCCCTGCTGCAACGTGTCTCCGAAGCCTGGGTCGATGTCGAGGAGCGGCGTATCGCCAGTATTGGCGCCGGGCTGATGGTTCTGATCGGTGTTGAGCAGGATGACGGCGCCCGGGAGGCGGATCGTCTGCTGGAACGCCTGCTGGGTTACCGGGTTTTCGACGACGCCGCGGGACGGATGAACCTGTCGTTGCGTGATACCGGTGGGGGGCTTTTACTGGTGCCGCAGTTTACGCTGGTGGCGGATACCTCGCGGGGGCGTCGGCCCGGGTTCAGCCGGGCGGCCACGCCACAAGCTGCCAGGCAATGGTTTGAGTATCTGCTTGCAAGGGCGGAGACCCTGCACGCGCCGGTGCAGGCCGGTCAGTTCGGTGCAGAGATGCGCGTTGGCCTGGTCAACGAGGGCCCGGTGACCTTCCGCCTGCAGGTCAGCGCGGGTTAATTTTCCGGTTTCCGGTCCGGGTGGCAGGGCCGGCGGAAATAGCAGGTCAGTGCGCAGGTGCTGGCTGTCAGCAGCCAGAACAGAAAGAAGCCGATCGTATAGACACCGATACGGCTGGTCTCGGGCAAGCCGGCGATGTGTACCAGGTCCAGCGGGTCGAACAGGGTAAAGAAGATGCCGGTGGCAATGCCGGATGTCAGGAAGGATGGCCAGAACACGGCGACAATGCGCTGAATGACGGGTATGTCTGACATAGCGTCCTCCTTGTTATCGTTCGTCCGAACCCAGGTGTGCCTGGAAACGCTTACCGGCCTGTATGCGGGTGCCGATTTCCCAGTTCAGGTCGGCGGGTTTCAGGCGAAGGTACCAGATCCCGGGTGGCAGGTCAGGTGTGGCGGCCGTGTAGGTTCCATCACCCTGCGGTTTCATCTGAACACTGCGATCCAGTTCGGCGCGCGTGGCGTGAATAAACTGCAGGGTCAGGTGCCTGTCGCCGGCCTGTACGTCGCCATCGAGCTTTAACGTCAGGTGTTTACCATCACTGCGCAGCAGTGCGCCGAGGTTTTCGGTCCTTGCCGTGTCGAGGCGGTATTTCTGTTGATTGATCGCTAGGCCTTCCTTGTAGTAGTCATCGACGACCAGGGCATGCGGGCTTTCAATGGCCAGTATGATGGTCAGAACGCCACCGATCACGGCGCCAACCGGCGGGATCATCAGCAGCCATGGCCAGGGTTGCCGGTACCAGGGTGTTGAGTCAGTCATGATGGGGTTGCGCATAAGGTTTACCTCGTGACCGGGCCAAGAAAGCGCGCGGTTTCTGTGCTGGACAGTGCCGGATCATCAACGGCCTGCAGGGTGAATTCAATGGTATTGGCGGTGCGTTTGAGCACCACCGGGTCGACGCGTACCGATACCGGCAGGCTGCGAACTTCACCGCCGGGGACTTTGATGACCGGTGATTCCATGGAGATCTGCAGGCCTTTCAGACCTGACACAGACAGTTTGAAAGGATGCGACCGGTCATCCATGTTAATCAGTTTAAGGGTGTAGACATTTTCCACCAGTCCCTGCGGCGTTTCGCGGTACAGGCTGTTGCGGTCGCGCAGGACATCCAGCTGCAGGGGCGAACGCTGGCTGATGGCGTAGACCAGCCCCAGGCTCAACACCAGCAGTATCAGGGTATACATGATGGTGCGTGGTCGGATGATATGTGAGGGTTTGCCGTTCATGGCATTCTCGGTGGTGTACCGCACCAGGCCCTTGCTGTAACCCATCTTGTCCATCACCTGGTCGCACACATCGATGCAGGCCGCGCAGCCGATGCACTGGTATTGCAGGCCATCGCGAATATCGATGCCGGTCGGGCAGACCTGTACGCACAATGTGCAATCGACGCAGTCTCCCAGCCCGAGCCGGGCCGGGTCGACGTTTTTCCTGCGGGAGCCGCGTGGTTCACCGCGCTTTTCGTCATAGGCGATGACCAGGGTGTCGCGGTCAAACATGGCGCTCTGGAAACGGGCGTAGGGACACATATAGATGCACACCTGTTCACGCAACCAGCCGGCGTTGCCGTAGGTGGCAAAGCCGTAGAAAAAGATCCAGAACGTTTCCCAGGGACCGAGGTTGAACGCCATGGCTTCCGTGGTCAGATGCCGGATGGGGGTGAAGTAACCCACGAAGGTGAAGCCGGTGAACAGCGAAAAACTGATCCACACGAAGTGTTTGGTGGCCTTGATGCGAAACTTGGTCAGCGTCATGCCACCCTTGTCGCGTTTCATCTGCTGGTTGCGCGAGCCCTCGATCTTGCGCTCTATCCACAGGAAGATTTCAGTCCAGACAGTTTGCGGGCAGGCATAGCCGCACCACAGACGGCCGGCCAGTGACGTGACGTAGAACAGCGTCAGCGCGGCGATCACCAGCAGCCAGGCAAAGTAAAAGAAGTCCTGTGGCCAGAAGGTCAGGCCGAACACGTAGAATTTGCGTGCCGGCAGATCCAGCAATACCGCCTGGTGGCCATTCCAGGGCAGCCAGGCAATGCCGTAGAACAGGCCCAGCAGCACAATCACACCAAGCGTGCGCAGATTGGCAAAAATGCCGTGAACTTCCCGCGGGTAGACCTTTTTATGGCTGGCGTAGGCCTCCTCAGCGGCCGTATCCACGGGATCCGGCCGGTGAGGGTTTACGGCGTTGCTTGATGACTCGCTTGACATGCCGGGGTTTACGGTTTGTGGCTCAGGCTGTAGATATAGGCAGCCAGCAGGTGCACCTTGTCTTCACCAAGAAAATTACGGTGCGCCGGCATGTGGCCTTTACGTCCATGGGTGATGGTCTGTTTGATTACGCCGGCCGAGCCGCCATACAGCCAGATGCTGTCAGTCAGGTTCGGTGCGCCCAGTGCCTGGTTGCCCTTGCCGTCGGCGCCGTGGCAGGCCGCGCAATAGGTGGCAAAGGTCTGTTTGCCCGCCGCGGCAAGTTTGGCGTCAGCATCACGGCCGCTCAGTGTCAGCACATAGGCGGCAACTTCGTTGACCCCCTTGTCACCCAGTATCGGCCCCCACTCGGGCATGGCCGCCTGGCGGCCATCAAGGATCGTTTTGGTCAGGGTATCCGGGTCGCCGCCGTACAGCCAGTCATTGTCGCGCAGATTGGGGAAGCCGGGGGCGCCACCGGCATCGGAACCGTGACAGGACGAGCAATAGTTGACGAACAGTCGCTGCCCGATTTTCAACGCATTCCGGTTGGTGGCGAGTGCGGGAATCGGTTGTGCGGCATACTGTGCAAACAGCGGGCCGTACTTCTTGTCGGCCGCTTTCATTTCCTGTTCGTACTGACTCTGCTGTGTCCAGTTCAGGTAACCGCGGTAGGTACCCAGGCCCGGGTAGAGGAACAGATAGCCGAGGCTGAAGACCAGGGTGAGATAAAACAGCCACAACCACCAGCGCGGCAGCGGGTTGTTGTACTCGGCCAGGGTGCCTTCATCCCAGCTATGGCCCGTGGTATCGCCGGCAGCGGCTTCGCCCGGGCGTTTTTTTGAACTCCAGCGGATCAGCCACCAGCAGGCAAAAATATTGCCCAGCGCCAGCACCACAATCCAGATGTTCCAGAAGCCACTGGTGAAACTAAAATCATTGACTGTCATGGTGACCACCTTTGCTGTTGGTATCGATGTCATCGTCTGCGAAGGGCAGGTTCGCGGCCTCGTCAAAACGCCCCTTGCGCTTGCTGCTCCAGGCCCAGATCCACACGGAGACGAAGGCCAGCAGCGACAGGACGGTGGTGATGCCGCGCCAGGTATTGATATCCAGATTGAAGAAGTCCATGTCGCTACCTCCGTGACGTAATACTGGTGCCCATGCCCTGCAGGTAGGCGATGAGCGCGTCCATTTCGGTTTTGCCCTTGAGTTCAGCCGGGGCGTCCTGGATTTCCTTGTCCGTGTAAGTCTCGCAGCCGTTGCAAGTGGCGCTGATCAGCATGTTCATTACGCGCATTTTCTTTTGTGTCAGGCTGGTATCCAGCTTGTTGTCCGCCAGCCAGGGGAAGCCCGGCATGATGGATTCCGGTACCACGTCGCGAGGGTTCATCAGGTGTACGCGGTGCCAGTCATCGCTGTAACGACCACCGACGCGCGCCAGGTCCGGCCCGGTGCGTTTCGAACCCCACTGGAAGGGGTGATCATAGACAAATTCACCGGCGACCGAGTAGTGGCCATAGCGTTCTGTCTCGGCCCGGAACGGCCGGATCATCTGCGAGTGACACAGGTAACAACCTTCACGGATATAGATGTCGCGGCCTTCCAGTTGCAGTGCCGTGTAAGGCTTCAGGCCTTCTACCGGCTCGGTAGTGGACTTGAGGAAGAACAACGGGACAATTTCAACCAGGCCGCCAACACTGATGACCAGCAGGATGATCAATGCCATCAGGCCGACATTCTTCTCGACGATTTCATGACTCATGAGTGTTCTCCTTGATCAGGCCGTCTGCGGTATCGGGGCGTTGACAGGCCGCGCGCCGGATACGGTTTTGATGACGTTGTATGCCATAACCAGCATGCCACTCAGGAACAGCACGCCACCCAGGAAGCGGACAAAATAGAAAGGATGCATGGCCTGTACGGTTTCGATGAAACTGTAGGTCAGGGTGCCGTCGTCGTTGACCGCACGCCACATCAGGCCCTGCATGATACCGGAGATCCACATGGAAACGATGTACAGCACTACACCGATGGTCGCCATCCAGAAGTGCCAGTCCATCAGGCGCACGGAGTACATCTGCTCACGACCGAACAGTTTCGGGATCAGGAAGTACACCGAGCCGATGGTGACCATGGCCACCCAGCCCAGTGCGCCGGAGTGTACGTGGCCGATGGTCCAGTCGGTGTAGTGGGACAGGGCATTGACAGTCTTGATCGCCATCATCGGACCTTCAAAGGTCGACATGCCGTAGAAGGACAGCGAGGTGATCAGGAACTTGAGGATCGGATCGTCGCGCAGTTTATGCCACGCACCCGACAGCGTCATGATGCCGTTGATCATGCCGCCCCAGGAAGGCGCCAGCAGGATCAGTGAGAACACCATGCCCAGTGACTGCGCCCATACCGGCAGGGCAGTGTAGTGCAGGTGATGCGGGCCGGCCCACATGTAGGTGGAGATCAGTGCCCAGAAGTGCACCACCGACAGGCGGTAGGAATACACCGGGCGTCCTGCTTGCTTGGGGACAAAGTAGTACATCATGCCCAGGAAGCCGGCGGTGAGGAAAAAGCCCACGGCGTTATGTCCGTACCACCACTGCACCATCGCGTCGATGGCGCCCGGGTAGACGGAATAGGACTTGGTCAGGCTGACCGGTATTTCGATGTTGTTGACAATGTGCAGTACCGCAATAGTGAGGATGAACGCCCCATAGAACCAGTTGGCCACGTAGATATGGCTGACACGGCGTTTCATGATGGTGCCGAAAAACACAATGGCGTAGACCACCCAGACGATGGCGATAAGGATATCGATCGGCCATTCCAGTTCTGC
>JALWRY010000126.1 GCA_027080445.1 Thiohalobacter sp.
GTACTCCTCCCTGATATCATGCACTGAGTCTAGACTAGCCCGGTCAGTGTGCCATACATCCCGTATAAGCTGGCTGGGAACTGCCGGATGATCAATAATCCAGACTTCTTGCCGAGCCGAGGCTGGATCAATGAAATCCTTACCCGTATTCCTGCTCGCCCTGCTGATCGCATTCCCGAGCTATGCCCGTGACACGGTGGAGAATTTCCTGGGTATGCGTTTTATCCGCATTCCTTGCGGTGAGTTCGTGATGGGTACTGCGGATATCACCGAGGCCCAGATGGAAATGCTGAAGCCGGAACCCGGTGGTCTGGCAGAAGAAACCCCGGCGCATACCGTGGTGATCTCCAAACCGTTTTACCTGGGCGAAACCGAAGTCACCCAGTCACAGTGGCTGAAAGTGATGGAGAACAAACCCGGCCCGAAAGAGCTGTGGGCGCGTGATGACTGGGCGACGTTGCCCGTGGCGTCGGTTTCCTGGTTTATGGCGAAGCGCTTTGTTGAAGAACTCGGCAAAATGGACAAGCAATACCGGTACCGGTTACCCACCGAAGCCGAATGGGAATACGTGGCGAAAGACGGCGTAAACGCCTTGCGCCCGGTCGAGGAAGAAGCACTGGGCGACTATGCCTGGTTCATCCATAATTCCGGTGACAAACCCCATCCTGTTGCTACACGTAAACCGAACCACTTCGGCGTGTATGACATGCTTGGCAATGTCTGGGAGTGGGTGGAAGACGGCTATGCCGCAGATACCTACTCTAAGGCAAAACGCATCGACCCAATCGGGCCGGCCAATGCCCGTTCAAAAGTCAGGCGTGGCGGTTCCTATCACTGTCCGCTTCACTTTACCCGTCCGGGCTATCGAAGCGCCGACGCGCCTGGAACCCGGTACGAAGTCGTGGGTTTCAGAGTTATCGCAGAACCGCGCTGATCGGCGCGATCAACTGGCAATACTCTCCTTATGCGCCGCCAGCATCAGCCGCAGTGACTGCGCATGCTCCGCCGCTTCCCGGCCCAGGTCGGTCAGGTATCCCCCGTCCTGGTGGGTCACCAGGCCTTTCTCGTATAAACGGCGTACTGCCGCGATCTTCTCGGGGGCTGCCGTTGAGTGGATTTTGATGCCCTGGTCGCCTGTCCGGAGGCTGTAGTACATCAAAATGTTGAGTTCGGCGGTTTGTTCTTCGGTGAAATGCATGATTCTACCTTCTTGTCATTAAACCACGCGTGTGATGCGGGGCTTCTCGCCAGCAGTACGGGCCTGATCCGCTATTATACATCACAAATCCCGCTTACCTGGCAAATGGAGCCTTCGAGGTAAAATGATGCACAGTACGAACACCCCCGACGCGAAATGGGGAAAACCCGATGCCACCCACGACCCCTGGATACTCGCCAACTTCCAGCCACTCGAATCCGATGTGCTGATCACCACGGCGCCCAAGGCGGGCACCACCTGGATGCAACAGATCCTCTATCAAATGCGCAGCGGTGGTGATCCCGACTTCGACAACATCGGTGCCGTGGTCCCCTGGCTGGAGTGCCCGCGAGAAGGCAAAACCTGGCAGCAGGTTCTCGACGATTACGAGGCCTTGCCACAGCCGCGCCTGTTCAAGACACACTGTACCGCGGAGCAAACCCCCGGCATCGGGACAGCCCGGATCATCCTTACCGTGCGGGATCCACGTGACTGTTGCGTGAGTTTCTACTACCACATTGTGAACATGACAGATGCCGCACGTGAAACGCTTGGTCACAGCTGCCCGCAATCATTCACCGCCCACGTCGACAAGTGGCTCAAAGATGGCGCCTGGTTCCGTAATGTAAAAGGCTGGTGGCCTTACCGTAACCATGAAAAAGTCCTGTTGCTGCGCTACCAGGATCTGAAACGCGACCTGGCCGGCGGTATCGAACGGATCAACGATTTTCTGGGCTGGTCGCTCACCCCGGCGCAAAAAGCCGCAGCCACAACCTTCAGTTCGTTTGACTGGATGAAAGCACACGATGAAAAGTTTTCCCGGCAAATCAGCACAAAGCAGCCGACATTCAAGCCTGGCCAGTTTATTCGCCAGGGCAGGGTAGGCGGTTACAAGGCACTGCTTACGCCCAAACTGGAGCGGAAGATACTCGACCGGGTGGTGGCAGCGCTTGAACCTGAGTGTGCGCGGTTTCTGGGGATTGAGCCATGAGGTATCGCGCGTATCAACAGTGGCTTCAACCCGGTTTTACCGACCGGAACAGGGCGCCAATGGTACCAGGTGAAGTCCGATAGCTTGTGAGCCCTGCCAGTTCTGCGTCGTGGAATCCTGCCCGGGTAATGATGTCCAGGAATACGTCCGGGTGCAGCGTTCCTGATACACAGTCGGCCCAGGAGGCTTTACCGTCGCAGCAGGCTGAATTTGAGGCGGATGGATCACGAACCATGTCAGCAATCTGTATGCTACCGCCAGGTTCATTTGCCAACCGGGTATACAGATCCAGGAGCTGGGCGCGAATGTCCGGGTTATGGTTTTGCGTGTCGTGGTCACTCATATCAGCATCCGGTTGTTTTCATGAATACCGCCGCATAGTGATACGGCCCCACATCGACCACCTTCTCAAGTACAAAACCGGCAGGCTCGACGACCGCCTGGACAGCTTCGGGGTCCATGCGCAATTCCGTGTCCGGACCACGCGGCTGGTCGAGCACAGTAGTCGTTTCCCTTGGACGGTGATACCAGTTGATAATGGCAAAATGCCCGTCTTCCTTCAGCGCAGCGTGTACCGCTTTCGACAGGCTAACCTTGTCGGGTACGCCATGAAAAGTGTTCGCGATGAAGACAAAATCCACCGGTGCAGTGATGTGCGCAGGCAAGTCCCGGGCATCGCCAGCGACAGACTGAAAGTTCGGATGCTGTGCGCAGCGTTCTTCGGCCCGGGCAAGCAGTTCCGCGTCCAGGTCCAGCGCCCATACCTTGCCGGTCCGAACCCGCTCACACATTGGCCGGGTGAAGTGCCCGTCGCCGCAGCACAGGTCGACAACCTGCATACCGGGTTCGATTCCGACCGCCTGCAGTACCGCTTCCGGGTCGGGCCACAGGGCATGCCACCAATCTTCGTCCGGCATAACCGTTGCCGGGAAAAGCCTTTCGTCGTTCATCAATCGGACCTTTATATTGACAGCCTGTCAGCCATCAACGATGATCAAGTGAGTAATCACACATGTGAGTATTAACACATATGAGTAGTAACGCATATAGTTGTGAACAAGTCAAGCACCTGTGTGCCCTGTTCAAGTTGCTGGCAGAGCCCAATCGCCTCAATATTCTCTGCAACCTGGGCATGGAGTGTCGCCCGGTATCCGATATTGTGGCGGCGACGGGACTCTCGCAAACCAATGTATCGTTTCATTTGCGGGCACTGCGCGAAGCCGGACTGGTGCGGCCGGAACGGCGAGGGGCATTCATCTATTACTGTCTGTCCGATTCGAAACTGCTGTCGTTGCTGGATGATATGTGGAACTGGGTGGAACAGCGGCAGATGGATGGGACATTGACTGATGAGTAGCTTTTGGGTTTTTTGAGGTGGATGAAAAATGAATTTTGAAAATTGGCTTCAACAAATAGGCAAGTCAGTACGCACTGCGCATAGCTACGCCGGGGCAATTTCGGGCACAATTTCCGAGTGGGGTCTTTCCGCAGGAATTATCGATGAGCCCTTAATCAACATCCAATCTGTCCAAGTCTTCAGAGAGATTTCTGGGCAGCTAAAACAACTCAGTACTTTTCAGGAAAAGAATACGCGCGGAAATGGTATGTATAGCGCCGCCCTTAACCAGTACGCAGCCTATCTTGAGGATGTATTCAGTGAAACCCTCCAGGAAGACATTGAAAAGGTCTTCAATAATGAGGCTCTCGAGAAAACAGAAAAGTCGATGTTGATCAATGCGCGAGTAGGGCAGGGGAAATTTCGACAGAAGTTGATAGAAAAGTGGCGAGGCTGTGCGTTGACGGGGTTTAGTGATACACGATTTTTGGTTGCATCGCATATTAAGCCCTGGCGAGACTCGGATAATAGCGAGAGGCTGGATAGTTTTAATGGGCTTCTGTTGTTGCCGAACCTTGATAAGGTTTTTGATTTAGGATTTATTACGTTCAGGCCGCATGGGGATATTGAGATTTCCGGAATGCTCGAAGATGAATCGATGCTTGGGATTTCGAAGAATATGCGTATTCAATTGGATGATGCTCACCAGGAATATATGGAATTTCACCGCGAACATGTTTTTGAGAAGCGCTTTGGCGGCCAGGTTTGAGTGGTTGCCTCCTTCAATAACGCTACTGAAGCCGCCAGTTGTAACAATGATTGAAGCTCAAGAATTCTGGAAATGGGCATTCTCTGATTTTTTGTCCAATACGCTCCGTGGCGTGTTGGCAGAGTACATTGTTGCATGTGCCGCAGGCTGTACAGAACGCCCCAGAGTCGAGTGGGATGCTTATGATCTTGTGACGCCCGACGGAACCAGGATAGAAGTAAAGTCATCGGCATACCTGCAATCCTGGAAACAGGATAAACACAGTGCTATTCGTTTTGATATTAGTCAGAAGAAGAGCTGGGATGCTGACTCCAATAAATCTTTGGAATATGCCACGAGATCAGCAGATGTGTATGTCTTTTGCCTGTTTGCGGCTACGGATAAAACCACGGCAAATCCATTGAATGAATCACAATGGTCATTTCTAGTTTGTTCATCGAACTTTCTGAACCAGAAGTTTGGTCAGCAGAAAACAGTAGGTTTGGCTGCCCTGGAGGAGAAGGGGCTGCAGCAAATCTCCTTCGACCGGCTAAACGATGAAATTGAGAGGTGCAGGGGTTAGCGTTTAGTGTACACGCCAAGTATAAGCGTATCCCCCTGTCAGGATAGTTGTCGCCTCACTTTATCACCAATCCCCGGAAAATCAGTAACACCCGATCCATGTTGATTTATCAGTGCGCGTAACATGGCGACATCCGCTGTGATTTGGCGATGTGTGAATCGAACTTGCGTCCATCTAAAATATATATAAAGAACATATAGTTATAGATTTGTCGGTATGTTTTTGGTTGCTGCCGGGACGGTCAGGAGCCCTTGTAGCGTATACATAAAGTGTCTGAAGCTAGCGTCGATATAGTATAGCACTTAGTGCTATACTATGCCCAAATGCACAAGGATAGTGTAATGCGGGTTTTCAAGACGAAATGGTTCCAGAAATGGGCGGCCAGGGAAGGGCTGAAGGATAAGGACCTTCTGGTGGCTGTCGTGGAGATCGGACAAGGCCTGATTGATGCAGATCTTGGTGGTCATGTGTTTAAAAAACGTATCGGGACGCGTGGACGAGGGAAGAGTGGTAGCGTCCGCACCCTGTTAGCGTTTCAACTCGATGACAAAGCATTTTTCATCTACGGCTTTTCCAAAAATGAGCGCTCCAACGTCAGTCAGAAAGAGTTGAAGGCGCTGAAGTTGTTGGCATCAGAGTTACTGGCCTATACAGGTGTAGCCTTAATAACAGCGATGAAGGCCGGTGAATTGATAGAGGTGAGCAGTGATGGCTAAGTCTATATTGAAATCTGTCCACGATACGGCTAAGGGC
The DNA here is from genome assembly GCA_027080445.1 of Thiohalobacter sp. Classification (GTDB taxonomy): domain Bacteria; phylum Pseudomonadota; class Gammaproteobacteria; order DSM-19610; family DSM-19610; genus Thiogranum. The sequence goes on from JALWRY010000126.1 coordinate 5,610, forward strand.
TTGCATAAGGCCGGGGCGATGGATGAGGTGACTATGCGTGAATTCGATGCACTGTGTCTGCCACCGATAAAAAATTACACACCAGCACAAATCAAGCATTTGCGACGCCGTTATAAAGCGAGTCAGTCGGTGTTTGCAGCTTACCTGAACACGAGTCCTTCGACCGTTCAGAAATGGGAGCAAGGGCAGAAAAAGCCAAATGGTCCTTCATTGAAGCTGTTGAATATCGTTGATGAGAAAGGACTGGAAGCACTTTCCTGATACTCAAAAATGCTCCGATCTATAGCAGGAAACCTTTGCCGGGTATAAAAAAATAGCCCCGACATGATGTCGGGGCTACCGTATTGGTGGAGGCGGCGGGACAGCGTATCCAAACCTTTCGGGATGGGCTGGACTATACCTTCATCCTGAGTACACATCAGGATGCGGGGCGTGTTATTCACCGTGTAGTCATACGGCAAATCCTAGTGCCGGCTCGGTTCATCTGAACTCAGCCGGTCTATGAGTCTCTACAGGGCAGGCCTGAGGTTAGCCCTCTTCCTACCCCTCGGTATTGCCCTGGCAGCCTGTGCTGCGTTAGGTTTCACCGATGTGAGCCCCGTTATTCACTTTACCCTTACGGGTAAAGGCGACCCTTGTTGATCGAACCCGCGTCCGCAAGTCCTCTGCCATTGGCTCTACATGCTTATCCACGTCTTTAAATTTAACTGGCTGCTACCCGACGGGCAGGGAAGACAGACAGCGATTCCGGATCAGGTTTTAGCGCATCCGTCCCGGACTAACTTCAGCGCGATCCTGTATGGGATGACTCCGGTGATCCGGGCGTACAGGCACACGCCGGGCCGAAGGCTTTACACCGGTTTTTAAGCGGCTAAAGCGTAGTTGTCGTCGTTGGCAACTATAAGTGTTACAGCTGGATTTACGAGGTAATCTGTCCCTCGGCATGCACCTCAGGTTTCGCAACCCACGTCGAAGCCAGGTCGCCCCCATTGGAACGAGGGTGATTATACCACACCCTGCAAGCCCCGCCCGGGTCGACAACCGCCGGGTCTATCAGTACGCTTGGCCCGGGTGTCTGTGGAAGTGCGGGTAAAACGCACTGAAAAATATCAATAAAGGGGACGTAAGACGCTCCCGAGGGGGAAACCGTGATCCGCAATCTGGTGGCGTTACTGGCTGGATTTGCCGTTATTTTGTTACTTGTGGCCGTCGGCTTTACGCGCGCTGTCCGCGCGGAATCTGTGGAGAAGGAAGCGCCCCTGACCCGCGATACCGCCGGATCCGGTGTTACCCTGCCTGTCATTATTATCAGCCCTGAGTGGCGGCCCGTGGACGCGCAGTCGGTACCGAAAAGCGTCAGCCAGTTCAGCAAGGATCAGCTGGACGCTAGCGGTACGCAAAACACCATCGATCTCCAGTACGATACCCCCGGTTTTGTTTTCAAGACGAATTCCGTGCTGGGTCAGCCCTACCTGCGGGGCGTGGGCAGCGATGTGATAACCGCCGGTGCGGAGGCCAGTGTGGCTACCTTCATCGACGGGATTTACCAGCCGCGTGCATTTGACTCCATTATCGATTTTTACGATGTCGAACGCATCGAGGTGATCAAGGGACCGCAGGCGGTCAGCCTTGGCCGTAATGTGGTGGGGGGTGCGGTCAGCATTCACAACCGGGAACCGGTGTTTTATCCCTCCGCCTGGGCGGACGTGCAGTATGGCAGTTATGACAAGCGCCAGGTGCGTGGTGCGGTGAATATGCCGGTCGCTGCCGCGCATGTGGCCGTGCGCCTGGCCGCCAGTGCCGCACGCCGTGACGGCTACTCCCATAACCGCTTTCTGCACGAAGACGCCGATAATGAAAATTACCAGGCGGCACGCGGCAAACTGCTTTACCGGCCCGGGAAAAACTTCAAGCTGTTGTTGTCAGCGGACTACCGGGAGGAAGCCAGTAACCGTGCCATCGCGCCCTGGCCGGACCCCAAAAACGGGGTCAATGGCGGTATTGCGGCGGGCGGTATCGTCCCCGATGACCCGCGTAAGCTGACCGCCAATGTTCGGCCTGACCTCAATATCGAAAGTGCCCGTTACAGTACACGTGCTAACTGGAAAAGGGCTCAACAGGAGCT
>JALWRY010000127.1 GCA_027080445.1 Thiohalobacter sp.
CTCGGCGCCCATCATGATCTTGTCCTTGGCCTTTTCCAGATCCTCCATGTCGACCAGGCGCTTGTTGGCGCGCGCGGCAAACAACGCAGCCTCGTTCACCAGGTTGGCCAGATCCGCACCGGAAAAACCGGGGGTGCCACGGGCGATAATACTCGGCTTGACGTCGTCCCCCGCCGGCACCTTGCGCAGGTGAACCTTGAGAATCTGCTCGCGACCGCGCACATCCGGCAACGGTACAACCACCTGCCGGTCAAAACGGCCGGGGCGCAACAAGGCGGGATCCAGCACATCCGGCCGGTTAGTCGCCGCAATGACGATGACGCCCTCGCTGCCTTCAAAACCGTCCATCTCCACCAGCAACTGGTTGAGCGTCTGCTCGCGTTCATCGTGACCGCCGCCGAGACCGGCGCCACGATGGCGACCGACCGCATCGATTTCATCGATAAAGATAATGCACGGCGCATGCTTCTTGGCCTGCTCGAACATGTCGCGCACGCGCGATGCGCCCACACCCACGAACATCTCGACAAAGTCGGAACCGGAAATCGTAAAGAACGGCACCTTGGCTTCGCCGGCAATGGCGCGCGCCAGCAGGGTCTTGCCGGTACCGGGCGAACCCACCATCAATACGCCACGCGGGATCTTGCCGCCCAGCTTCTGGAACTTGCCGGGGTCGCGCAGGAACTCGACCAGTTCGGCGACTTCCTCCTTGGCTTCCTCGACACCGGCAACATCACTGAAGGTCACCTTGATCTGGTCTTCACCCAGCATGCGTGCACGACTCTTGCCAAACGACATGGCGCCGCGACCGCCACCACCACCCTGCATCTGGCGCATGAAAAAAATCCACACACCGATCAGCAACAGCATCGGGAACCAGGAAATGAAGATCTGCATCAGCACCGATTGCTGCTCCGGCGCCTGCGCCTTGACCACCACGCCGTTACTCAGCAGGTCATTGATCATGTCCGGATCATTGGGCGTATAAGTGGAATAGGCTTCGCCACTGACCAGCTGTCCCTTGACGACACGGCCGTCAATGACTGCAGTTTGTACACGGCCGGCTTTAACATCGGCGATAAATTCAGAATACGGCACGCTCTGCGCACGCGGCGCCGGGGGGCCAAAGTTGTTGAACACGGACATCAGGACAACCGCAATGATGACCCAGAGCAGGATATTTTTCGCCATGTCGTTCAAATCGAGTACCTCATTAATAATAAAATCACTGGTGGCGAGTAGTGTCGGGCAGGAAAATAACTGAAGACATTGTCCTGTAAGGCGTTTCGGCCCGGAAGGCAGTTCCTGAAACGATACTATACTTTCCGGCCCCTAGCCAGCGCATACACTTCGCGGCTGCGCGGTCTTGAGGCCTTTGGCTTGCGTATCAGCACCTTCCCGAAACGCCGGCGCAAATCACGCACCAACGCATCGAAACCCTCGCCCTGGAACACCTTGACCAGTAAATCACCACCCGGCCTGAGTACCTGGCCGGAAAAATCTACTGCCAATTCCGCAAGATACATCGATCGTGGCAGATCCACGGCTTCTACCCCGCTTATATTGGGGGCGATGTCCGACATTACAAGGTCGATCGCCCGGCCATCGAGCATTTTCATCAGGGATTCAAGCACAGCATCTTCGCGGAAATCCCCCTGCAGGAAATCCACACCGGGCAAGGGCTCCATGGGTAACAGGTCCATGGCCAGGATCTTGCCCTTTCGACCCACGAGGGGTAGCGCGTACTGGCTCCAGCCACCCGGCGCCGCGCCAAGGTCCACGATCGCCATGCCCGGCCTGATCACCCGGTCGCGTTGCTGGATTTCGTCGAGCTTGTATACAGCACGCGAACGGTAACCTTCACGCTGGGCACGCTTCACGTACTCGTCGTTGAAATGTTCTCTCAACCAGCGGCTACTGCTCTTGCTCCTGGACATAATCCCTGATTCGCCTGTGGGGTTGGGGTATACTCTCGCGCCGGATTCGGAGTATTCATGAATGTCACTGACGGAACAACAGAAAAAGCACTTGCGCGGGCTCGGTCATGCACTGAAACCGGTCATCATGGTAGGTCAGCATGGCCTGAGCAAGGCATTGCTGGATGAATTCGAGCGTTCCATCGCGCATCACGAGTTAATCAAGGTCAAGGTATCAGTGGGTGACCATGAAGCCCGCGACAAGGCCATTGCGGCAATGTGTGAACACAGCCATGCGCAACTGATTCAACGGGTGGGCAACATGGCGCTGATCTTTCGCAAACGCAAGAAAAAATCCGCCTTCGAGGCGCTTTAAGCAAGCACTGATTAATCCGGGAACCCCGTCATTGCGAGCGCAGCCCGGCAATCTCCCACAGCCTGGCACCATACCCAAAGAGATTGCCGCGCTGCGCTCGCGCCCTGAATGATGGCGAAGACATCCTGAGGAAGTACTCTTGGGGTGCAATGACGAATTAATCAGAGGCCCCTTGAACGAATACCTCTGCTCACAACAGGTTCAGTTCTCCTCTCGCACCACCAGCAGCAGACCCAGCACACTGGTAACCAGGTAGGCGACCGAAGCAATGCCGTGCAGGGTGGCGAAAGCGTCGCTGTCCACCTTGCCCTCGATACGCAGGGCCGCTACCTCCGGCGCCAGCACAAACTGTCCGATAGCAACCAGGATCAACATCAGCACCAGCACCACGGCACGCAGGTTGATACGTTGCTGCGAAGCACGCAGCTGGTTGAACAGCAGCAGTAAACTGCCGCAGGCCAGGCCGACCCAGGCGATGATATGGAACATGACACCCGCCAGCGTGCCGGCCAGCGCGCGGTCATCAAGGTTGGCGAACAGGGCCGGGGCCACCATGTAACCCATGGTCCACAGTCCGCCGACCCATAAGGTCAGAAGTATGCGCTCACCGGCGAGGAGTCGGGTGGGAGTCATTTTTGTCTTGCCAGCGCGGGGTTATTCATAACGGAATGCCCGTCATTGCGAGCGCAGCGCGGCAATCTCTTTGGGTATGGTGCCAGGCTGTGGGAGATTGCCGCGCTGCACTCGCAATGACGGATTCATTCATAACGCACTTCGACAATCTCGAAAGACTTTTCACCGCCGGGCGTCACTACCGCGACCACATCGTCCTCGAACTTGCCGATCAATGCCCGCGCAATCGGAGAACTGAAGGAAATCCGGCCTTCCTTGATATCGGCCTCGTCTTCACCGACGATCTGGTAAGTCACCTCTTCGCCGCTTTCCTCGTCCGCGATCACCACGGTGGCGCCAAACACCACCTTGCCGCCGGCATCCAGCTCGCTCACATCGATGATGGTGGCATTGGAAAGCTTCCCGTCGATTTCCTTGATGCGCCCCTCGGCGAAACTCTGCTGTTCACGCGCCGCGTGGTACTCGGCATTTTCCTTCAGATCGCCGTGCGCGCGCGCTTCGGCAATCGCCGCGATAATGCGGGGACGTTCGACTGTCTTGAGATGTTGCAATTCTTTACGCAACTTCTCCGCGCCGCGTTTGGTCAATGGTACCTTGTTCATGCCACAAGCTCCCGGTGCAGATCCTGCAACCTTTCTACTCTCGGTGAATCAATACAGGTCAATGCGAGACTGGTCGCATAGGCGTGTGCAATGGTGGTGCTGTACGGCACCTTGTGTTGCAGGGCCGCCCCGCGAATCGTATACGAGTCCGCAATCGCCTGCTTGCCTTCTGTCGTATTCACGATCAGGTCTATCTGTTCATTCTTGATCATATCCACAATATGCGGTCGTCCTTCCATCACCTTGTTGACCACTTCACAGGCCGTTCCGGCCGCACTGATCGATTCCGCCGTACCCCGCGTGGCCACCACGGTAAAACCCTGCTTCACCAGCTCGGCGGCCACCTGCCCGGCGTCATCCTTGTCGGCGTCGCGCACGCTGATAAACACCTTGCCACCAGCGCGTGGCAAGACTTCGCCCGCGGCCACCTGCGCCTTGGCAAACGCCTCGCCAAAGCTGCGTCCAACACCCATGACCTCGCCCGTGGACTTCATCTCCGGCCCGAGCAACGGGTCTACACCCGGGAACTTCACGAACGGGAAGACCGCTTCCTTGACCGAGAAATACGACGGCACACGTTCCTCTGTCATTTTCTGCTCGGCCAGCGAACGGCCGGCCATGCAACGGGCGGCAATCTTGGCCAGCGGCAACCCGGTGGCCTTGGAAACAAACGGCACCGTGCGCGAGGCGCGCGGGTTCACCTCCAGGATATAGATATCATCGCCCTGGATGGCGAACTGGGCATTCATCAGGCCGACTACCTTCAGCGCCTTCGCCATGGCGCGCATCTGCTCGCGCATGCGGTCCTGGGTTTCCTTGCTGAGGCTGTAGGCCGGCAGGGAACAGGCCGAGTCACCGGAATGCACGCCGGCCTGCTCGATATGCTGCATGATGCCACCGATCAACACATCCTCGCCATCGCAGATGGCATCGACATCGACCTCGATCGCATCGTTAAGAAAGCGATCCAGCAATACCGGTGATTCGTTGGACACACTCACAGCCACGGCCATGTAGTTACGCAGGTCATCCTCGTTATAGACGATTTCCATTGCGCGTCCACCCAGTACATAGGATGGCCTGACCACCAGCGGGTAACCGATCTCTTCGGCCAGCGCCAGTGCCGCATCGACACTGCGCGCGGTGCGGTTCGGCGGTTGCAGCAGCTGATTTTCCTCGACCATTTGCTGGAAACGCTCACGGTCTTCCGCCAGGTCGATGCTGTCCGGCGTGGTGCCGATAATGGGCGCACCGGCGGCTTCCAGCGCCCGCGCCAGTTTCAGCGGGGTCTGCCCGCCATATTGCACGATCAGCCCTTTGGGCTGTTCCTTGTGGACGATCTCCAGTACATCTTCCAGGGTCAGCGGCTCGAAGTAGAGGCGGTCCGAGGTATCGTAGTCGGTGGACACGGTTTCCGGGTTGCAGTTGACCATGATGGTTTCATAACCGTCCTCGCGCATCGCCAGCGCCGCGTGCACACAGCAATAGTCGAACTCGATACCCTGGCCGATACGGTTCGGCCCACCGCCCAGCACCATGATTTTTTCACGCGTCGTCGGTTCCGCCTCGCATTCCTCCTCGTAGGTGGAGTACAGGTAGGCGGTGCTGGTGGCAAACTCGGCGGCGCAGGTATCGACCCGCTTGTACACGGGGCGCACATCGAACTCGTGACGCAGCTTGCGGAATGCCGATTCATCGATACCCAGCAACTTCGCCAGCCGGCGATCCGAGAATCCCTTGCGCTTGAGTTGACGCACGCGCTCACGGTCAAGACGACTGACACCCTGCTCACGCACCTCGGTTTCCAGTTGCAGCAACTCCTCGACCTGCACCAGGAACCAGGGATCGATCCGGGTCAGATCGTGTATGTCATCCAGCGACAGGCCGGCGCGGAATGCATCGCCAAGGTACAACACGCGGTCAGCACCCGCATCGCGCAGCTCGCGGCGAATCGTGTCCAGGGCGTTGTCCTGTTCGAGGTCAGTGATCTCATCGAAACCGTCGATACCGGTTTCCATGCCGCGCAGGGCCTTGTGCAGGGACTCCTGGAAGGTGCGGCCAATCGCCATCACTTCGCCAACCGACTTCATCTGCGTGGTCAGGCGGTTTTCCGCACGGGGAAATTTCTCGAAGGTGAAGCGCGGTATCTTGGTCACCACGTAATCGATCGACGGCTCGAAGGAAGCCGGTGTGGCGCCGCCGGTAATTTCGTTTTGCAACTCGTCCAGCGTATAGCCCACCGCGAGTTTGGCGGCCACCTTGGCAATCGGGAAGCCGGTGGCCTTGGACGCCAGCGCGGAAGACCGCGACACGCGCGGATTCATCTCGATAATGATCATGCGGCCGTTTTCGGGGTTGATGGCGAATTGCACATTGGAACCACCCGTGTCCACGCCGATCTCGCGCAACACCGCCAGCGACGCATCGCGCATGATCTGGTATTCCTTGTCGGTCAGCGTCTGCGCCGGCGCCACGGTGATGGAATCCCCGGTATGAATACCCATCGGGTCGAAATTCTCGATGGAACAGATAATAATGCAGTTGTCCTTGTGGTCACGCACCACTTCCATCTCGTACTCTTTCCAGCCGAGAATGGATTCCTCCACCAGCAACTCGCTGGTCGGCGAAAGCTCAAGGCCGCGTTCGCAGATTTCCACGAACTCTTCCTTGTTATAGGCGATACCGCCGCCACTGCCGCCCATAGTAAAGGATGGGCGAATGACCGTCGGGAAACCCACCTGTGCCTGCACCTGGAAGGCTTCTTCCATGCTGTGCGCCACGGCGGCGCGCGGCATGTCGAGGCCGATTTTGAGCATCGCTTCGCGGAACTGGTCGCGGTCTTCGGCCTTGTCAATGGCCTCGCGTCTGGCGCCGATCATCTCCACACCGAATTTTTCCAGCACGCCTTCACGCGCCAGGTCCAGCGCACAGTTCAGCGCCGTCTGGCCACCCATGGTCGGCAACAGGGCATCCGGCTTCTCCTTCTCGATAATGCGCGCCACCGTTTCCCAGGTGATCGGCTCGATGTAGGTCGCATCCGCCGTATTCGGGTCTGTCATAATGGTCGCCGGGTTGGAGTTGACCAGGATGACGCGGTAACCCTCCTCCTTCAGCGCCTTGCAGGCCTGCGCACCCGAGTAGTCGAATTCACAGGCCTGGCCGATCACAATGGGACCGGCGCCGATGATGAGGATGCTTTTTATGTCAGTTCGTTTTGGCATGCGCCTGTTTGCTCGGTTGTAAATTCAGTATATTCGTCATTGCGAGCGCAGCGCGGCAATCTCTGACAGTTCGGTGCCAGACTGAAAAAGATTGCCGCGCTGCGCTCGCAATGACGGTTTCAAGCCGTAGCTTGTGCATTTTTGCCACGCGCGACATCGATTAGCTCAATAAAGTGATCGAACAACGGTGCGACGTCATGCGGGCCGGGACTGGCTTCCGGGTGGCCCTGGAAACTGAAGGCCGGTTTGTCCGTGCGGTGTACACCCTGCAGGGACTTATCAAACAACGAGCGATGCGTTGCCACCAGGCAATCCGGCAGGGTCGCGTCGTCCACGGCAAAACCGTGGTTCTGGCTAGTGATCATCACCACACCGGTCTCGAGGTCCTGCACCGGGTGGTTGGCGCCGTGGTGGCCGAATTTCATCTTCACGGTCTGTGCGCCACTGGCCAGCGACAGCAGTTGATGCCCCAGGCAGATGCCGAACACGGGGATGTCCTTCTCAAGCAGGGTGCGGATGGCTTCAATGGCGTAATCGCAGGGTTCGGGGTCACCCGGGCCGTTGGACAGGAACACGCCGTCCGGGTTCAGGTCCAGCACCGTCTGCGCCGGGGTCTGCGCCGGCACCACCGTCAGGCGGCAGCCGCGATCCACCAGCATGCGCAGGATGTTGCGCTTGACGCCGAAATCGTAGGCGACCACATGCCGGGGCAGTTTTTCATCGATGGGATGCGGCGCCTCCGGCAGACCGCCTTCCAGCGTCCAGCTACCCTGCGCCCACTCGTAGGGCTGGTGGGTGGTCACCGCTTTCGCCAGGTCCATACCCTTCAGGCCGGGAAAGGCGCGTGCCGCTTCGATGGCGGCCTGCTCGTCAATCTGCTCGCCCGCCACCAGGCAACCGTTCTGGGCACCCTTTTCACGCAGCAGGCGCGTCAGGCGGCGGGTATCGATGTCGGCGATACCGACAATACCGTGTTCCTCGAGG